>CAZNNK010000288.1:0-7821 GCA_964574085.1 uncultured Coleofasciculus sp. | reverse complement strand
GTAGGGTAAGATGTGAGGTGACTGAATTTTAATATTCAGCGTATCAGCGCCTATCTTTTAAGGTGGGATTATGACTCAAGAACTAATCGACCTCAGAACTAGCATCGTAGAAGGACGGTATACAGATGCTTTGGCGATTGTAGATGAACTAGAGGGGATGAGTAAACAAGCAATCCTCCGTAATATTGAATCGTTTTTAGTCAGTTTGTTGCTACACTTGATTAAAAACCAAATTGAGCAGCGTTTAACCAATTCCTGGGTGGCTTCAATTTGCGATTCTATTCGACAAATTCAAAAATTAAATCTCAAAGCGAATAAAATATCTTACTATATTAAACAAGATGAATGGGAGCCTTTTTTAGAAGAGGCAATTGAGGCGGCGATTCGTCCGGCGAGTGTGGAAGTTATGGAGGGGGCTTATAATTCCTTTCAACTCTCAGAATTGGTGGATAGAACACAGATAGTTATCACGGCTCACAGGTTGCTCGATTTAACCTACGAACATTCGGCAAAGACGTTACCAGCAATTATTGATTATAATTTAGTTCAGCTACCTGGTGGAGAAGAGTGGAAAGAAGGTAAGTTATAATAGTTTTACTAAAAAAATAACACTGTTTATTTTAAAAATCAGAACAGACGATTGCGGTTTTATCAAGGTGAATGAGCGATGATTGTATGGTGCGATCACGACTGTTATTGCAGATTGGGAATCAGAGAAGTGCCGCCTTCTATACCCCGTCCAAGTTGAAAACTGGAGATTCTCTTAGGGAAAAACTACAGGTTTCAACGTAGACGTGGTTTCACTTAGTAAATCACACATTTAAGCTCATCAATTATGGGTTGAATATCCTTACGAATCTGACGATAACGCTTGGAGAGGGATTTCAGCCGACGCTTAAACGGCAACGTAAATTGAACCTCAACAGCCGAATTTTCAGACATCAATTCCATCCCATAATTCAGAGATAGGGAACGTTTGCCCTGTTTTCATATTACGAAGGGAATCCTTCAAATCTGCTAGAATTTGTTCATTAGGTTCTGCTTCATCAATTTGTTCAAGCTCATCGGCAAAAGCCTGCAACGATTTTAGAAGCTCTTCCCAAACATTCAGAGGAACTAATACGCCAGTTGTTTCACCATGAGCGTTGGTGACATATTGCACCAGCTCACGAACCTCCGCAATCGTCATTTCACTATCCTCACCGCTACACATAAATGATAGCAATCTGGTTTTCCTGTGCAGTACAACTAAAAAACTCCCATACCTGGAGACAGACCCCTCCCTGACCCTCCCCTTGGCAAGGGGAGGGAATAACAGAACATAACTTGAAAGCCTGTTCTTTGAGTTCTTGTAACGACATGGGAATGACTCCAGCTTTCTACAGATGCCAGTCATTATATAATATAGCGATTTCCAGTCTGATGCGGTACTTCGGTAAGGGCGCAAGCCTAGATTCCCTACATTCAGGTGTACGGGTTTTGTTGATCAATTATCGGCTCTTAAGGGCGGGTTTTGTTGTTCAGTTATCGGCTTTTAAGTTAGATTTAGTCCCTAAACCCGCCCCTACAATTAGTTACACCGACTGACGCTCTAGCCAACTTGCTGCGCTTGCCAATCTTCACTCAGCACCAACTCCCTCAAATGCTTCAAAATTCCCACAACTCGATACAGATCATTCTCCTGTCGCAATAGTGTAAATAATTCTGATAAGCCATAACTCGGTGTCTCCTGCTTGAGCAGCTTTATTCCGATTGTAATTAGCGAGGCTACTAATATAAACTTTCATGTAGAGAAGTATGACTATATCGCCAGTCTCTTATCTGGATATACTTGCAGATCCGTTATTAGTGTTATGGATAGGTATTCCAAAAACAATAAGCGATTGCGAGAGATTGAACAAAAGCAGAACATAAAAATTTACTCGATTGCCGATGTTCCTGAAATATTTAGTAGTTTGCTTCCTGATCTCGCCAAAATTGCTCATAGCAATGGAATGGAAATATTGTTTATTTAATTAAATTACTGAATAATTCTGAAAGTCAAGTTTATTCTGGGGCTAACAGACTTCGTGGTTTTAGCAATTTGATGTTTCCAGTGATGTTGAGTTTCACCGCGCATTAATAAAAAGCTGCCATGAGGTAAATCAATATCAACTTTGCGTTCTTTGATTTGCTTGTGTTTCAAAGAGAAGCAACGAGTTCCACCAAAACTGACTGAGCCAATTATAGGGTTATTTCCTAATTCTGGCTCATCATCACTATGCCAAGAAACACTATCTCTACCATGGCGATAAAGATTTAAAAGAACACTATTAAATCTTACTTTTGCTACTTTCTCAATCCTTTCTTTAATGGAATATAGTACAGGAGTCCACGGTTCAGGATGTTGTTCTATACCGGAGTAAGTATAAGCTCTCCCTTCGTCTCCATGCCATGCCGTCAGTCTAGGTAAGAGAATACGCTTTCCAAAAATTTGAATTGTATCTTGCTGCCATTTAGTAGTAGACTGAAGCTCTGATAAGAATCTATCGCTATCATTGGTATTAAAGAAATTTTTATAGAAAATTACTTCACCATCCGTCGATATAATTACTTTTCCCTGTCTAAGCGGCTCTTCTCTATTACTTAGAGTTGCCTGGTAATCCCACAGTGTCATCTGCTGATACATATTTCTTTCCGTTTTCAGCCCTGCTCAATACATATTAACTCTTCACAGCCATAAATCAAGTGTAGTGCGATCGCTCTCCTTTCATTCTCTAGCTTTCCCTTATTTTCTCTCCTGTTGTGAATACTGATCGAGAAGAGTTTGAATCAAGCCGGGGGAGGCGCGGAAATTAGTCGCCGTGAGGAGAGCGATCGCCTCAGCGAAGTTGAGTAAACCCAGAGAAGCTGCTTCATCTAAAATACCTAACGTACCGATAATGGGAATTCCTAAATTCGTCGCCGCACGTCGTCCTGCTCGTTCATCAATAATCAGTAAATCTACTGGGTACTCTTGAGCCAGAGCGATCGCGGCTCGTTCGCCGGGATTGAGTTTGTTCAGGCTGATATCGGGTGTGCTTGTAACTCGCTCAACTCGCAGCCATCCAGGTGGATTGGTAATCCATTGCTGAAGTTCTACAGGTGCGCCAGGATCTAGGAGTTCATCGCGTACAATTTCGGGGATAATGATTTGACCATACAGTTGCGGTAGTAAGTCTAGGTGGTTAATCAGTAGCAGGTAGAGAATCGGGGACGTATCGGAGATAACGATCATTAATCAGGTCGTGACATTCTTGGTTCTTAACTGACGCAGGGTTTGGCGATCGCTTTCTAAATCGTCTTGGTTGTAGTGAAGGTAAGCCTGGTGGGTTTTGAGAAATTCATCAACTGCCCAACGGGAGGGGAGTTTGAGGAGTTGTCCAACCTGAAAGTGGGTAATGCGTTCGGTGCGGTAGGCTTCGATGACTAGGAGTTCGAGTAGATGACGCTGCAACTGATCGGGTGTTTCGGTAAGTTGCTCGGTGATTTCATCAGGGATATCGATTGTAATTTGCATCGTGACTCTCCTCAATATCTTATGCTAATCCGTTGTAGATTTGCTGTCACTGACTCGGTTTGTCTTTCCCCACACTCTCTACTAATCATAACTGCGTTCTAGGGCGATCACCCTTGCCTAAAACTCAATGCTCCAATAGTGCGATCGCCCCACCTCAACCCGACAATTTAACCTATCAAGGCTTGACCGACATCAGAGCGCGATCGCTACCAATCTATTACCCTTAACATTGTCACCTTCGCAAACTCTCGATCAGCAGTCACCAAACTTGCTGAATTTTGGATTGCCATTGCTGCAATAACCGCATCCGGGAGTTTCAACCGATAGGAGGAGCGAATTTCAATAATTTTCTCTATCAACGCACCATTACCCGCTACTAAACCAACAATCTCCACACGCTGCAAAAACTGCTGGAAAAGCTGACGATCAGCTTCACTCAATCCAGAAAACGCCAAAAATTCAATTTGGCTGATTACCGAAACTCCTATCCAATCTGCATCTTGCAGTAATTGAATCAGTTGAGAATTGCCTTGCAGCAGAGCCACAATCGCATTTGTATCCAACAAGTAGCGATTACCATTCATCCCGTAGCGCCCTCTGCATCGCTACCTCATCTCCCTGCCACGTTAACCGTCCTACCAAATCGGAGAAATTATAACTGGATTTGCGATTATTATCTGGCAAGACTGGATGCAAAACAATGACAACATTTACCTCTCCAGCCGCTAAACCGGTTGGAACATTAATACTTAAATATCCGAGTTTATCAATTGTCGTCGTCAGTTTGAGGACTTCCATATTTTTACCCTCTATTTTTCACTCAAATCGGCAAATCCCGCCGAGGATTAAACCGTTCAATTTCTAACAATTTCTGATACAGTTCCCGCGCTTGTGGACTTGGCGTTTTTGGCACCACAATTTGAATTTCAACTAACTGATCGCCCCGTTCCCCCTCTATCGGATACCCTTTATTCGCTAGGCGTAATCGTTGACCTGACTGCACCCCCGCCGGAATATTCATTTTCACTCGCCCATCTAGAGTTGGTACGTCTACAGGCGTTCCTAATACCGCTTCGGCTGCTGTCACGGGTAACTGGCAAATAATATCTGACCCTCTCAGCTTAAAGAACGGATGGGGCGAAACTGTAATAATTAAAAATAAATCTCCCCCCCCGATTCCCTGACCCTTGAGGCGCACTCGCTGATTCGTGACCATGTTTCCAGGTAATTCGACTTCTAAGGATCGACCATCTTCCAGGCGAATTCGCTCAATTCCTCCGGTATAGGCTTTTTCTAATGGCAATGTTAATCGCGCCTCTACATTTTTCGGCTGGGCGCTAGAATTAACTCGATAAGCGGTTCTACGAGTTCCAGGACGAAACGAATCTGAGGACTCAACTCGCCCCCCTGTCCGTTCTGTTCCCATACCAGGACGAGGCGGACGGCGTCCTAGCAGTTGTTCAACAAAGCTGTTGAAATCGCCAAACTCACTATAGTCCACTTCTTGGCTAGAAGTACGCCCCCGACCATTACGGGAGAAGGCGGTTCTCACTGGACTGGTTTTCGCTGCCTTACGGGTAAATCCTTTCTTCTTAAAGAAGTTGCCAACCTGATCATACTGCGATCGCCTGCTGGGATCAGACAGGACTTCATGGGCTTCGTTAATATCCTTAAACCGTTCCTCAGCCACCTTATCCCCTGGATTTACATCCGGGTGATATTTACGGGCGAGTCGTCGAAATGCCTTTTTTATCTCATCATTGGATGCATCGGGGGAAACTCCTAAAATCTCGTAATAATTCCGAAAGTTTTGCATTGTCGTTAGTCATTAGTCATTTGTCATTAGTCATTTGTCATTAGTCATTTGTCATTTGTCATTCGTCATTTGTCCAATGGGTCTCGCCGTCAAAACTTAGTCGGGGCGGGTTTTGCAGCCAAGCTAGGGACAACAATCAATATTAGTCCCTAAACCCGCCCCTACACAATCACGCGCCATGCACTCTTTCCGAAGTGAAGGGTCAACACTATTTAAAACCAATCATCATCCTCTTCATCCCAATCATTTTCTAAGGGGGCGGAACGGACATCGCGACGGGAATAACTTTTGGGTCTTTCGTAATCGCGTCGGCGACTGGATCGACCTGTCCCTACACCGTAATCATAAGGATCACGGGGTTCACGCCGTCTGGGTTCCCAATAGGCGTCCTCTTCGTCTTCTCCGGTGAAGACACGGCGAATTGAGCCAAAAAAGTCATCATCCTCATCTTCGGCGTAAGCTAACCGTACCTCCCGTTTGAGTTCATAGAGGGTATCTTGTAAATCCGATTGCGCCCGGTCAATCCCCCGATCATCATTTTGGGCGATCGCGTCTCGCAGTTCCAAGACGAGGGCTTCAATCCGCCGCCGATACGCACTGGCAAATTGGGTGCCAAAATCCAGGGTAACTTCTTTGAGTTGACGTTCCGCATCCGTCGCCATGGTTTCGGCGCGATTGCGCTTCTCGACTCGTTCCCGACGTTGACGATCTAATTGGGCATTTTCCTCAGCGTCGCGAATCATCTGTTGCACTTGCGACTCATTTAAGGTCGATGCACCTTGGATTGTCACACTTTGCTCCCGCCCCGTGGTTTTATCCAGGGCGGTTACCTGTAAAATCCCATTGGCGTCAATATCAAACGCCACTTGCACTTGGGGAACACCGCGAGGCGCAGGCGGAATCCCGGTCAGTTTAAACCGTCCCAGGGATTTGTTATCACTTGCCATTTCCCGTTCCCCTTGCAGGACATGAATTTCCACCAGGGTTTGATTATTTTCGCTGGTGGAAAAGATATCGGATCGCCGCACCGGGATCGTCGTATTCCGGGGGATCAGCTTTTTCATCACCCCACCAATGGTTTCCAATCCCATGGATAAAGGCGTCACATCCAGCAACAGCACATCCTTAACTTCATTACTCAGGATACCCGCTTGAATGGCGGCGCCAACGGACACGACTTCATCAGGATTCACATTTTGATTCGGTTCCCTGTCAATCAAACTCCGTACCAATTGCTGAACTAAGGGAATGCGAGTCGAACCCCCCACCAAAACCACCTCATCAATTTGTACAGGCGTCAATCCCGCATCTTTGAAGGCGCGTTTCAGGGGACGACGCAAACGACTGACCAAATCCCCACACAATCCCTCAAATTCGGGACGAGTCAGGCGGGTTTCCAGATGCTTGGGTCCCTCGGCGGTAGCAGTGATAAAGGGTAAATTAATCTCCGTTACTCCCACCCCCGAAAGTTCAATCTTGGCTTTTTCGGCAGCTTCCATCAATCGCTGGAGGGCTTGGCGATCGCGGCGTAAATCTACCCCCTCAGCTTCCAGGAACTGTTCGGCTAGCCAATCGACGATTTTGCGGTCAAAATCATTTCCCCCCAATTGAGTATCGCCACTGGTGGCTTTCACCTCAAATACGCCATCCCCCACATCTAGAATCGAGACATCAAACGTACCCCCGCCCAAATCAAAGACTAAAATCGTCTGACTGTCTTCCCTATCCAACCCATACGCTAAGGATGCGGCTGTGGGTTCATTGAGAATTCGCAACACCTCCAACCCCGCAATTCGTCCCGCATCTCGCGTCGCCTGTCGTTGGGAATCATTAAAATAAGCGGGAACCGTAATCACCGCCCCCGTCACCTCCTCGCCCAGATAGCGAGTCGCCTCATCCGCCAACTTCCGCAGTACCATCGCCGAAATCTCTTCCGGGAAAAATTCCTGCTTTAGGCGGGGACAGCGAATTTTAATCGCGTCTTCTGGATCACGGCGAATCGTATAGGGGACGCGCTTCGACTCCGGATTGAGTTCGCTATATCGACGCCCCATAAATCGCTTAATCCCATAAAACGTATTTTGGGGATTGAGAACCCCTTGGCGGCGTGCCATTTGTCCGACTAAGCGTTCCCCCTCCTTGCTAAACGCCACCACAGAAGGGGTTGTCCGCATACCTTCTGCATTAGCAATGACAACCGGCTTGCCACCCTCCATGACGGCTACCACAGAGTTTGTTGTCCCTAGGTCAATGCCGACTACCTTGCCCATGCGTAATTTTGTCTCCTCTCGCTGTTAATGCCAAATCGCTATATACAATAACTTTAGAGATTTTAGTAGATAGTTGACCAGAGGCAGTGCGATCGCTGGTCATTTTACCTATTGTATCGTGAGGAAGAGGGGAGCGGAGGGGCTCTAACAGGTGTAGGTTTTTTATTTTAGGGTGGAGACAAGACAAGGAGGACAAG
>CAZNNK010000287.1:0-7826 GCA_964574085.1 uncultured Coleofasciculus sp. | reverse complement strand
GCAATCATCCCACTCGCCGCCACTGCGGGTAACCCAATTCCGGGAAAGGTGGAATCGCCACAGCAGTATAATCCGGGTAAAGGTGTACCCACTCCAGGAAAAAAACCCACCCCGGCTGGAATCGCGGGTCCATAAGAACCTCGATACCGTCGCAAAAACCGTTCATGGGTTAACGGTGTACCCACTAAGGTTAAATCACACCGCGATCGCACGTCGGGTATAATTCTTTCCAAGGCTTGCCACATCACTTGCGATCGCACTTGCTTTTGCTGTAAATACGCTTCACTACGACGATCAAGTCCCTGCCAAAGTTCGTAAGGTTCATTCCCCGGTGTATATACGTGAATTACATGCTTTCCTGGTGGCGCGAGGGAAGGGTCAAGAATCGAAGGAATTGAGATTAACACCACATTTTGCGGCGCCGTCACCCCTTTATCCCAATCGTTGACCACAATATGGTGACAGGCTAAATCTGAAGGTAATCCTTGGGCGTCAATCCCTAGATGCAGATGCATGAAACTCTCACAAGTCGGTGTAGCTTGTCGAGACTGGCGAAATTCTCTAGGAAGCGCATCTTCAGGTATCAGTTTCAGTGTATCCCAAACCGAGGCATTGGATACCACCCCCTGACGCGCCCGGATTTCCTCACCCCCGCGTAATCGCACACCAACCGCCCGATTATTCTCCACCAAAACTTGCTCGATATGAGCATTTAGCCTCAGTTGACCCCCGTGTTTTTTCAGTCCCCGTACCAAGGCTTCCACGAGTGCGCCACTTCCCCCGACGGGATAATCTAAGACAACACCGGGTTGATACCAATCCGCAAACATAAACGCCATCTCTGCGGCGCTGGTTCCATTCGCAGGGAGTCCCGATAGCAGGAAACAGAGGAGATTTAGCCAGTTGCGTAAGAAGGGGTCAACCACCACATCATCCATAATCTGGCTAAACGATCCCGTCAGCTTCATCACATTCAGCCCATGTGGTAACATCGATGGCGCAAATCGCCCCACCGTCAACGCTACCCCCAAATCCCAGCGTACCGCCGCCGGAGGAATTGCGATCGCAGCTTGCCCCAATGGTGCCATTACCCGTTGCAATGAACGCCATTCCGCTACCGCCTGATTCCCCCGTAACTTTGCCAGTACGTCAGCAAATTGCGACGCCCCCACCGAGGTGTCAAAATCCCCCTCTGGTAAACAACATCCCCAAGTATCGTAAGTCAGACAGGGGAGTTCCTCACCAATCGCATCCAGAACTTGGCGTAAGGGGTTCGGGGAAGGACTATAGGATAAGCCAGAGTATAGCGAGGGACCCGAATCAAAGGTATAACCGTTGCGGATAAAACTGTGTGCCGCCCCACCGGGAATCGAGTGGCTTTCACAAACCGTGACATCAAAGCCATAGCGGGCTAGCATTGCGGCGCAGCTTAGACCGCCGATACCACTACCAATAACAATAACATCTGGACAACTCATTGTAGATTGCGATCGCCAACTAATTGAGGGACTGGATGCCTAATAACAAAAGGCTCTTTTGTCAATATAATTAGGTATCTACCCGCTGACAATCACGAGTCACCTAATTCTTAAGTAATTATACTCAAGTTCGAGGGGTGTTTTAAAATTAAACTAGATTGGGAGGATATATATCCTTAAAAGCTGGCAACTTTTTATCCTGTTTTATTGTCGGGATTGTCATGAAACAAGAAATGATGTTTAGCAAGTTAGATTTATTAAGCTTTATTTCTTTTTGTCTTATTGGTTCAGTTACGTTTAGTCAAACGTCAGTCTTAGCACTTCCCCTGGAGGAGATCGACGATATTATAGACAGCATAAATGATGGAATTGAGGAAATTAATCGCACTGGGGAAACGATAGATGAAATTACGGATTTTTTAGGGATTGATGGAGATGATGATGAAGAGGATGAAGAGGACGTAGAGGATTCCAATAAGACAGAAAAATTATTTAGACTCTATGCAACGTGGTATAAAAGCTTATCTTCATCAGAACAAAAACTGGTTTCTTGGCTAACTTTAGAATATGCCAAGAGTCAAGACATGACTTTCAATATCATTGCTTCCCGTGAAGGCTTTGCCGAAAAGTCGCTTCAAGAACAGGCTAACATTGGTCACATTTACCATAAGTTTGATGCCATTTATAAAGCTATCGGAGAAGACAAAAGTATTTTTTTCGCCTTTGCGTTTTGTGTAAATAGTGGTTCTGATAGTTGTCCCGTCAATGAATTATTGTTGTAATGGCAAGATCAATTATTTATTCGGTGACGGGCATCACCGCCTAATAAGAGTCAAATCACACCTGTGATTGCAATGTTTCTTTATATTTGGCAATGTAGCGTTACATTTAAGTGGCATTCACCTGTTGAATTCAGTAAGTTCGTTATGGCAAATCGACAGTATCATCCTCAGATGAACCAATCTCCCCAAACCTGGAAAGATTGTTTAGCGATGCTATTCTTTTTCATGGGAGCGTTGCATATTTATAGTAAGATGCGATCGCAAAATGAATCATCGGTTTAAGCGTTAAGATAGGGAGGCAATCCCTATCCCATCAGTCACAATACCATAGCGTTTATCTCCTGTCCAAAACCTAATAATAATTCTTCCAGCTTCGGATCAGTCAAATCATTAACCACTAACTTCGCCCCCGACGCCATTAACGCCTCGGGTTCATGAGTCGTCGCCACACCAATGGTTAAAATTCCCGCACCGACGGCGGAACGAACGCCAGTCAGGGAGTCTTCAAACGCTACGGCTGAAACAGGGGATACATCCAATAATTCTAACCCCACCTGATAAGGCATGGGATCAGGTTTACCCTTTTCCAGTTCCTCCGCTAAAACAACTGTGGCAAAATGGTTGTCTAAACTGAGAACTTGTAACATAAATTGGGCATTGTCTTTTGGCGCATTTGTCACCACTGCCTGCTTCAGTTGCTTTTGATTTGCCCACTCTAACAACTCTAGCAATCCAGCTAACGGTTTTAATTCTTTGGCAGCACGTCTGCGATATTCTGCTTCTTTATCATCCCCTAACTGTTTCCCGGCTTCTAAGGATAAATAGGGTAATAAATCCTTGACAATCGCGGCATTGAGACGACCGCTAAAATGGGTTTGGTAGAAGGCGTGATCAAACTCCAAGCCATAGTCACGCAAGATATCTTGCCACGTCTGAAAATGGATTGGATCAGTATTGGCTAATGTGCCGTCTAAATCAAATAATAATGCCTGAAGCATAATCGATAGAATAGTAGCTGTTGAACGTTTAAGGGGGAGACAAGGGGGATCTAAACCGTCCCCAATCACCGCTTGTTCGGCGGTTGTTTGAGTGGAATCTCAACCACCAACTCAGACCCGTTTTGGGGGGTAGAATTACACCACAGTTTACCACCATGTTTTTCGACAACAATTTGATAACTAACTGCCAACCCTAAACCCGTCCCTAAACCCACAGGTTTGGTCGTAAAGAAGGGGTCAAAGAGTCGTTTTTGAGTCTGCGGACTCATGCCGATTCCGTTATCCGCGATGCTGATAAAGAGATAAGCATTATCCGGTTCAGCATTATCGATTTCTTCGTTCGAGTGTTTGTCGGTTAAACCATCAGCCATTAGGGAATGTGCAGACTCGGTTTTGCTCAGACCTGTACGAATCGTAATTGTTGGTGAAAATAGGACAGTATTGTCCGTCGCCATTGGAGACGAATAATATTTTTCCTTTTCCTCTATCGCATCAATCGCATTGGTCAAAATATTCATGAACACTTGATTTAACTGTCCGGGCCAACAATCGACTGGAGGTAAATTGTCATACTCTTTAATCACACAAATTCCGACTGATCCGGGTTTCTCCTTGAGTCGATATTGCAGAATCATCAAAGCACTCTCAATACCCGAATGAATGTCTATGGTTTTACGCCCTGACTCATCTAAACGGGAAAACGTCCGCAACGATTGCACAATTTCCCGAATCCGTTCAGCGCCAACTTTCATTGAATATTGAAGTTTGGCGAAGTCGGTTAAGATAAAGTCCAAATCAATGCTATCCATCCGCTCTTTAATCACAGAGGGAGGATTAGGATAAGCGGTGCGGTAAAGTTGCACTAGGGCGATGAGATCTTGATAATATTCTTGGGCATAAATCAGATTACCATATATAAAATTGACCGGATTGTTAATTTCGTGAGCAATACCTGCCACGAGTTGACCCAAACTGGACATTTTTTCGCTTTGGATCAACTGAGATTGGGTGCGCTGCAAATCGTGGAGTGCTTTGGATAATTGGGCGGCTTGTTTGCGGGCGTGTTCCGTGGCTCGACAGCTAGCAGCGTAACGTTCAGCTTGTTGGAGCGCCATGAGTAGCTGACTGATGACTGCTTGCAGGAGTTCGATTTCCCTATCTGTCCAAGGGCGAGTCTCCTGAGTGTGGCTGCAACTAATCACCCCGGTGATTCCGGAGGGGGTTTCCAGGGGGAGAAGCAACAGAGATTGATAGTCGAGCGATCGCATAAATTCTTGCAATAATGGATCGCTCACGGTTTCCACAGTATCAACCCGTACAATGTCCAGATGGAATAACTGCTGGGTGAGAACGTCGTTGGTATCCGCCCAATAGCAGCCCGTCAAATCGGGAAGCTGAGACTGGCGATTTTCGGAAACGACTTCCCAATAAGGCGGGGTTTGATCTGGATGATACCGGATAAACTGACAGCGATCGATTCGCAGTAGCTGGCGGATTTCCAGTACTGTTGTGTCCAGAATCGTATCTACGTCTAAGCTGTTGCGGATTTGGGTTGAGAGGCGATTGAGCAAGGCTTCTCGGTGAGCTTTTTCGCGCAAGTGAGTGTCTGTTCGCGGCAATGCTGATTCAGCCCCTTGACCGCCGCTGATGTCTTGAACCACAAACAAAAAGTACTTTGGATCACCTTGAGGCGTTCGCACTAACGATAGGGTGATCTGTACCCAGACAATGCTGCCATCTCGGTGTCGGTAACGTTTTTGTTGACAATGACAGTCGAGGCTACCCGCTAAGAGTAACTCCAGTATCGCGCGATCGCTTGCCCAGTCATCAGGGTGGGTTAGGTCTTGCCAAGTGCAGGTGAGAACTTGATCACGGCTATAACCAACAATCTGACAAAATTTGGGGTTGACCTGGATGACGTTGCCATCCGTCGATACGTGTTTGATGCCAACTGTCGCTTGCTCAACGGTAGCGCGGAAGCGGTCTTCACGTTCATTTAGCTGTGCCTCAACAGGTTTGGATGGAGTGTCCACAACAGAGGTTCTAGCTGGATTGGGTCGGGTGGGGTGAGAATGAAGCAAGGGTTTTGAGTTAACGCTAAACTCAGTTAACGTGCCGTCAGGTTTTTGAATGCCTATGATAACATTCAGGAGATGGAAACGTTTTCGATTGACCCTGTACAGGTGTAGGGGAGCAGGCGAGCAGGAGAGCAGAGGGGCAGGGGGGAAGTAGCTGCAATCTAATATCTATGCACATCTTGGTAAGCCTATGCATTTTACCCAGATATTAGTTCATCTACAAATTGCCTCATCCGCTCTTGCCAGTTAGGGATAGATTTCAGTTTTTCCTTTTGCCCTTCATACCCCTTAAATTTGTTTAGATTATTTAGTCCAGTAATCGCCCTCCATAATATCCGGTACGATATTACAGTTTTTCATAGCCGTCATTAACCAAGCTCCTATTTTCCCATATACACATGATCCAAACTCCTACCAACTGGTCTACCCTGCTGCAACAGATTCTCGACGGACAATCATTATCCCGTGACCAAGCCGCACAACTGATGCAGGGATGGCTCAACGAGGACATTCCGCCAGTGTTATCGGGGGCGATTCTGGCTGCGATTCAGGCAAAAGGCGTCTCTCCATCGGAATTGGCAGGAATGGCTCAAGTCTTGCAGGAGCAATCCTTACAGCAGGACGCCATTGACCATCAAACGCCAGTTATTGATACCTGTGGCACAGGCGGCGATGGTGCATCCACCTTTAATATATCGACGGCGGTAGCGTTTGTCGCGGCGGCAGCGGGTGTACGGGTTGCCAAACATGGGAACCGTTCCGCCTCCTCGAAAGTGGGTTCAGCCGATGTTTTGGAGGCGTTGGGCGTCAATTTATCTGCCCCACCAGAAAAAGTCCAGTCCGCCTTGGATGAAGTGGGTGTGACGTTTCTGTTTGCCCGGGGATGGCATCCCGCGATGAAAGCGGTAGCCCCATTGCGACAAACCCTGAAGGTGCGGACGGTATTTAATTTATTGGGACCTCTAGTCAATCCATTGCGCCCCACAGGTCAAGTAATTGGCGTATTTGACGCTAACGTCGTATCAACAGTTGCCCATGCGTTAAAACAAATGGGAATTCCTCAGGGAATTGTCTTACATGGACGAGAAAATCTAGATGAAGCGGGATTAGCTGATGAAACCGACTTGGCGCTTTTATCGGATGGTGGGGTGCGACTGTCTACGCTGAATCCGCAACAGTTTGGCTTAACGTCAGCACCAACAGGGGCGTTGCGTGGCGGCGATGTGGCGGACAATGTGGACATTTTAACGAATGTTTTACAGGGGAAAGGAACTGCTGCCCAACAGGATGTGGTGGCGTTAAATACTTCATTAGCGCTGCAAGTGGCTGGGGTTGTGGCGTTGGAGGATCACCAAGCTGGGATTGAACAGGCAAAGGATATTCTCAAAAGTGGGGCGGCTTGGTCGAAATTGGAACAGCTTATTCAATTCTTGCAGAATTAACGTAAGTCATAAATAGCAACGTTTTATCAAGCTATTTGCCTGTGCGGTGGTTCTCCTGTAGGGGCGACCCGCTTGTATTAATTAACAACGGTGTATACTCAATTGGATCGGGTCGCCCTTGACTCAATTTTCGCCATAGGAAGGAATTTTCCGTCGGAATCTGGAGAGATACTTGGCTCAGAACGACTGGTGTGATACAGCTAAAATTGTGGGATAAATTTTATTAAATCAGGCACGAGGTCTTTGGGTGTAAGGTGAACAGGCTTGCATCCCTGACTACGAACTACGGAGCGATCGCGATGAGCCATATCACGTTCAAGATTGCTAATTATAAAGAATATTCAGCCGCTATTCAAGGGGTGAGACGCTCGGTTTTTCATATTGAACAAGGTGTTGATCCAAGTTTGGATTTGGATGGCAAAGATGAAACCGCCGATCATATTCTGGCGTATGTCGAGAATCAGCCTGTAGGAACAGTCAGGGTAAGATATCTGGATCATCAAACGGCTAAAATTGAACGCCTTGCTGTTTTATCAGCGTTCCGAGGACAAGGAATCGGTAAGCGATTGATGGAAGAAGCCCTCAACATTGCTGCTAACAAGCAAATCAATACAGTGGTTATTCACGCTCAAGATTATGTGAAATCGCTTTATCTAAAACTCGGCTTTTTACCAGAGGGAAAAAAGTTTTATGAAGCAGGTATTACTCATGTGAAGATGATCAAATCAATCAAGTCTTAGAGTTCATGAAAGAAAAGCGGGTCGCCCCTACAAGCCCCCAGAGAGAAACGCTAATCTCATTAACTATTCTTCCCTTGCTTCATACTAAGCAAGATCCCCGACTTCTCCAAGAAGTCGGGGATCTGTCTGTGTACTGTGAAACTCCTCAAAGGTTATGTTAGCTATACGTTGCTCAATTCCAGTTAAGTAGTCGGACAAAAGAAAACGGTACTGTATTAAGTTCTGTAAATCACCCTCAAACCCTTACTGTTCCCTGTTCCCTGTTCCCTGTTCCCTAATCTCAACCGTTAACTTTAATTGTGTCCACC
>CAZNNK010000286.1:4435-7830 GCA_964574085.1 uncultured Coleofasciculus sp. | reverse complement strand
ATACTCATACACCTGACCGCCTAAGAAAATCACACCCATAATCGCGGTAATGATATACCACAACCGCATCCCGGAGACATTATTCTTTTTAATCGCCACATCTCCGTTATGGATGACAAAACTACTCGACACCAGAATAATTGTGTTAATTGCCGGAACTAAGAGTTCCACCTCCGTGCCTTCGGGGGGCCAGGTTGCGGACACCCCTCGATAGATTAAATACGAGGCAAACATCCCACCAAACATCAGGGATTCAGAGGCAAGAAAGACGATTAGCCCTAAAACCCGATAATCGGGATGTTCCTCATGTGCCGCCACCGCCCCTTCAGCCGAGGCTTCGGGGGTAGAGGAGACTTGATATTCGTCAATTGTTGAACCTTGCATACTATTTTCCTAACTATCGCCATCTACACGTAGAGACGCGCCATGGCGCGTCTCTACATTAACCTTACTTCGCTTCCACAGCAGGTTCTCCCGATGCTGGCGCACTGGGATTGAGACCTTTACCATTGCGACCATTCATGCCATACGCATAAGGACCATGGGTTAATACGGGTAGGACTTCCCAATTTTCGATTTCAGGTGGCGAACTGGTTGTCCATTCTAGGCTCAAGGCATCCCAGGGATTATCACCCACCCTCGGACCTGCAATCCAACTCCAGATTAAATTAATCGCGAAAGGAACCACCGAGAACCCCAACAGAATTGCACCGAAGGTACAAAGCTGATTAATTGCCGTGAATTGGGGGTCATACATGGCTACCCGTCGGGGCATTCCTTGTAAACCCAATTCGTGCATGGGTAAAAAGGTGAGATTCGCCCCAATAAAGGTGAGAATAAAGTGAACTCGCCCCCAGGTTTCGTTGTACATGCGACCCGTAATTTTGGGGAACCAGTGATACATGCCAGCATAAAGACCAAACACAGAACCACCAAACAGAACATAGTGGAAGTGCGCCACAATGTAGTAGGTATCATGGACATGAATATCAAAGGGTGCCGTTCCCAGGGTTACGCCACTGAGTCCGCCCAAGACAAACATGCCTAACAAACCGATCGCAAACAGCATTGCCGAGGTGTAGCGGATTTTCCCCTGCCAGAGTGTCGCCACCCAGCTAAAGATTTTCACCCCCGTCGGGACTGCCACAATTAGCGTAGAGATGGTAAAGAACATCCGCATCCAAGGGGGTGTGCCACTGGTAAACATGTGGTGTACCCAGACGAATAGACCGACGATACAGATGGCTAGGGATGAATAGGCGATCGCCTTATAGCCAAAAATCGGCTTACGGGCATGAACCGGAACCACTTCCGACATAATCCCGAAAATCGGCAGAATCATCAGATATACCGCCGGGTGGGAATAGAACCAGAACAGGTGTTGGTACACCACCACATTCCCCCCAGCATCGGGACGGAAGAAGCTGGTGCCGAAGTTGATATCAAATAACAGCAGGGTTAATCCAGCCGCTAAAACGGGCGTGGAAAACAGGGCTAATATCGATGTGGCTAAAATCGCCCAACAGAACAACGGCATCTGATCCCAGCGCATACTGGGGACGCGCATTTTGAAGATGGTGATGATAAAGTTCACCGAACCCAAAATTGAGGAGGTTCCCACTAAGATAATGCTGAGAATCCACATCGATTGAGCGGTATTGGCAGTAATTAGGCTCAACGGGGGGTAGGATGTCCACCCCGATTGAGCGCCGCCGAAAAAGAAACTACCCAACAGCAGCGCCCCCGCTGGAGGAACCAGCCAAAACGCGATCGCATTCAGTTTCGGGAACGCCATATCTCTGGCACCAATCATCAGCGGGATCAGGTAGTTGCCAAACCCGCCAATAGCAGCCGGAACGACCCAGAAAAAGATCATGATCGTTCCATGATTGGTCAGAAAAGCGTTATAAAGATTGGGATCAAGTAAATCGGCATCGGGGGTATACAGTTCAGCTCGCATGGCGACTGCCATTAATCCCCCGATCAAATAAAACACGAACGAGGTAACTAGGTATTGAATGCCAATGACCTTATGGTCAACATTAAACGTGAAATAGTCATACCACTTCCATGCCGTTGGATGGGAACTGTGGGAAGTGGCTTGAGATTGAGGTGCAGTTTCGGTTTGGGTCATCAGAATTTCTTGTGACAACTAAAGCAGCCTGTCCAGATGGACAACTGGAGTGTGATGGGCTTCTGTTTAGGATTCATGCATTGAGTGTAACTGGGTTAACGTTTTTTCATCAACGCCCAACTTAGTCGTGTAGGGTTCCAGAAACTCGGACTCAGATAGATCCGCCGGATTCACCGCCACGGTTT
The DNA here is from genome assembly GCA_964574085.1 of uncultured Coleofasciculus sp. Classification (GTDB taxonomy): domain Bacteria; phylum Cyanobacteriota; class Cyanobacteriia; order Cyanobacteriales; family Coleofasciculaceae; genus Coleofasciculus. The sequence continues at coordinate 5,511 of CAZNNK010000286.1, read as the reverse complement.
GATTGGGGTTTTGCTGCTGGGCAACTTGATTTTCCTTGAACCAAGCGTCATACTCCTCTTGGGTATGAACAATAAGCTGGGTTCGCATCGCACCGTGGTAACCCCCACAGAGTTCAGCGCAAACCACGGGATAGGTTCCAGGTTTTGTGGCAACAAACCGCAGTTCCGTTTCTTGACCGGGAATGGCGTCTTGTTTGAGGCGGAACTGAGGCACCCAGAAGGAGTGAATCACATCTTGGGCGGAGATATTCAGTTGCACGTCTTTGCCAACGGGAACATGTAATTCACCAGCAACAACGCCACTATCGGCATAGTTAAAGATCCAAGCAAACTGTAAACCCGTGACATTCACCACCAAGTCAGCCGCTTGTCCTTGCCGTTGAGGTGCCGCGCCAAAGCCATATTTAGCCCCTTTGGGTGCGGCTTCATCCGACTCCATCCCCTCCGCATCAGCCACTAAGGGGGCCGCCATGGCACTTCCGGGCATACTCGCCATCTGCGCTGGGGTATCGGCTTTAACCAAGTTCGGTTCAAAACCACCCATGTCTCGATAAACTTCGACGCTGTAAATTCCTAGTCCAATAACGATAATGGCAGGAATGGCTGTCCAAAAGGCTTCTAAGGGCAAATTACCGATGATGGGTTCAGCATCCGTATCATCCCCCTCGCGTCGCCGAAATCGAATCATGGCAATCACAATCGCCCCTTCGACGACTAAAAACAGGGCAGTGCCGATAGTCATCATCACGTCAAAAAAGTCATCGACTAACGGCGCTTGTTCTGACGCCTGTTCTGGCATCAAGCCGTGGTTTTGACCAACCCACAGACTGACCAGGGTGATCAGGACACCAGCGGTCAGCGTGATAATAGTAGTTGGTACTTTTTCGTTTTCCATAGCGTATCTCCTTGGCAGCAGCAGATCTCCACTCAGGTTGGGTGAAGTCGCTGCCTGATTCTAGCTTGACTAGATCGATCCTAATTCACATTTCTTTATAGCGCTTGTTTGGAGAAGGGATTCCGGTGCAGAGGCGCAGGGGTGCAGGGATGCTGAGTCCAAATTAGATGTAGGGGCGGGT
>CAZNNK010000286.1:0-4335 GCA_964574085.1 uncultured Coleofasciculus sp. | reverse complement strand
TTAGGGACAATCGTAGGGGCGGGTTTAGGGACAATCGTAGGGGCGGGTTTAGGGACAATCGTAGGGGCGGGTTTAGGGAATCAATTCAGATATCCACCAATAACGGAACAACAAAACCCGCCCTCCCCACCAATAACGGAACAACAAAACCCGCCCTCCCCCAAATTCAAACCTCAGCTTACCCAAAACAACAAACAACCAACAAAGGACAACAAAAAAAATGTGTTTAGGCATTCCCGGTCAAATTACGGAAATAACAGATAAAGAACACCAACTCGCCATGGTTAATATTGGCGGCGTCCAACGCCAAGTTAATATTGCCTGTATTATTGATGACAATCATCCCATCGACACCTGTATTAACGATTGGGTATTAGTTCACGTCGGCTTCGCCATGAATCGCCTCGACGAACAAGAAGCCGCCGAAACCTTACAATTACTCCAAGAACTCGCCTTAACCGAATGACCAATGACAAATGACAAATGACAAATTATGAAATACGTTGACGAATTTCGCGATCCCCAAAAAGCCAAAGCCCTACTGCGAGAAATCCAAACCTTAACCACTCAATTAGGCAAAACTCCCAGCCAACCGCTAAAAGTGATGGAAGTCTGTGGCGGTCATACCCATTCCATCTTTAAATATGGACTCGAAGAAATCTTACCCGACACCATCGAATTAATCCATGGTCCCGGCTGTCCCGTCTGTGTCATGCCAAGGGGACGCCTAGATGACGCGATCGCGATCGCAGACTATCCTAATGTTATCCTCACCACCTTTGGTGACGCCATGCGGGTTCCGGGTTCCCAGAAAAGCCTCCTCCAAGCCAAAGCAGCCGGGGCGGATATTCGTATGGTTTATTCTCCCCTAGATAGCCTGCAAATTGCCAAAGATAACCCGGATAAAAAAGTGGTTTTCTTTGGACTTGGCTTTGAAACCACCGCCCCCAGTACCGCGTTAACCATCCTACAAGCTGATGCTGAAGGACTGCAAAACTTCAGTATGTTCTGCAATCACGTTCTAGTCATTCCCGCCTTACAAGCCTTATTAGACAATCCCGATTTACAACTGGATGCCTTTATTGGTCCCGGTCATGTCAGCATGGTTATTGGTACAGAACCCTATCACTTTATTGCCCAACAGTACCAAAAACCCTTAGTGGTTTCCGGATTTGAACCCTTGGATATTTTGCAATCCCTGTGGATGATATTGCAGCAACTGATTCAAGGGCGCTGTGAGGTGGAAAATCAATATGACCGAATTGTCCAACCCCAAGGAAATCGCGTCGCCTTAGACGCGATGAACACCGTCTTTGAAGTACGGCAAAAATTTGAATGGCGGGGACTCGGTGATATTCCCAATTCCGGATTCAAAATTCGTCCCCAATACGCCCAATTTGATGCCGAAGTTAAATTTACCCTTCCCAATCGCCACGTCGCCGATCACAAAGCCTGTCAATGTGGCGAAATCCTCAAAGGCGTCATGAAACCTTGGCAATGTAAAGTTTTTGGTACGGCTTGTACACCGGAAAACCCGATCGGAACCTGTATGGTATCCTCAGAAGGAGCTTGTGCCGCGTATTACAAATATGGACGCCTATCCAAATTTGCCAAAACTGCCGTCGGCATCAATTAATCCCCTGTAGGGGCGAACCGCCTGCATTAACAACACTATAGCATTTCCAAGCTGTATGTGAAAATCTTACCCCTCCCAAACAGGGGTGGGGTTCACAACTCATATAAAACGCTATAGAAACAGGGCGGGTGTACATAAGTGACCCGTTTTGGCTGGCAAGTTATTAGTAAAACCCACCCCTACAGATACTGGGGTCGTCCTTGACTCAAACCGATAATTAAACTACAAAATCCGTCTGTTTTCCCCCATACAATGCTGTTAAAACACAGTTTTAGATTGGAGAATAAACGGTTATGCCATTTGTCACCGTTCAGATAGCCAAAGGTCACTCGGTTGATCAAAAACGTGAACTAGCCAAAGCCCTGACAGATACCCTTGTTTCCACCTTAGGTACGAAACCCGAATGGGTCACGATTCACATTGATGAATTTGAGCGCGAAAATTGGGCAGTTGGCGGCGAATTACATTCCGATAAACCCGGTAAAGGAGGTAAGCATCACACCTAAATTGAATGGCACTGACTTTAGAGTTTGTAGTCAGCGCTTTAGCGCTTCTGGCACTAAAGTGCCTACTACGAACCTAGCTTAAGTCAGTGGCATTCCACCTAAATTAGAGGCAGGCGAATGACCAATGACGCTAAAAATCCCAATCATCCTATCTTGATGAGAGAACTAAATTCTCTGTGTAATCAGTGTCAATAAGCTCTCACCTCCCTACCCCTATCTCCCCAAGAAATCCGTGAAATCAGTGTTTTGACCAATGACATAAGACAAATGACCAATAACCAAAATCCCCTCTTCCAAAAAATCGAACAAATCCGACGCCGCCCGAATAAAGTTAAAGATACCGCCATCACCCTGGCACATGGTAGTGGGGGCAAAGCCATGCGGGATTTAATCGATGATATTTTTGTCGGAAGTTTCGATAATCCTATCCTTTCTCAACTCGAAGATCAAGCCACAATTCCCCTCGCCCAACTCATCAGTCAGGGCGATAGATTAGCGTTTACCACGGATTCTTATGTCGTTGATCCCCTCTTTTTTCCCGGTAGTAATATTGGGGAATTAGCTATTAATGGAACGGTCAACGATTTAGCCGTTAGTGGGGCAAAACCCCTATATTTAACCTGTAGTATGATCATGGAAGAAGGACTTCCGGTTGAAACCTTACGGCAAGTTGTTCACAGCATGAAAAACGCCGCCGATGCTGCTGGGGTGCAAGTCGTTACGGGAGATACTAAAGTTGTTCATCGGGGTTCGGCGGATAAACTGTTTATCAATACAGCCGGAATTGGCGTAATTCGAGACAATGTTTCGAGTTCCGCCCATCAGATTAAACCCGGTGATGTGGTAATAATCAATGGTCAATTAGGCAATCATGGTGCAGCTATTTTAATCGCCCGTGGTGAATTAGCATTGTCAACAGACATTAAAAGCGATTGTCAACCGTTAAATGGGTTAGTGGATGCCATTCTTGAGGTGTGTCCTGATGTTCACGCGATGCGGGATGCGACTCGTGGTGGTGTCGCCACCGTGTTAAATGAATTCGCCCAAAGTTCTGAAGTGGGGATTCGTCTGGATGAAGCATCGATTCCGATTCGGGAAGAGGTGAATGGAGTTTGTGAAATATTAGGATTAGATCCGTTATATCTTGCCAATGAAGGGAAACTGGTGGTTATTGTCCCGCGATCGCACGCTGATTCTGTATTATCGGCGATGAAGTCTCACCCAGCCGGAGAGGATTCCTGTATTGTCGGTGAAGTGATTGATTCCCCTGCGGGTGTAGTATTACTGCACACGGCGTTTGGGGCGGAACGGATTGTCGATATGCTAGTGGGGGATCAACTTCCCAGAATTTGTTAATCGGTGTACTGTACAAATTGCTAAAGCTAGCCCAGTCTCCTGTTTTCACTCGCGATCGCTACTCTAACTCTTCCAGCAAGGTTTCTAAATCTCCATAATCGTAAGGGGGGCGTTTACGGATAGCCAATACATCGATAATTTTGTCTGTTTCTGCGATCGCATACAATAGCCGCCAATTGTCTAATCGTAGTCGCCATATCTCTGCTTCAACATCGGGAAGGTTCAGCATTTTGCTTTGAGGAGGGCGGGGATTGTTGGCTAATTCCCCAATTGCTCGTCTGATGCGCTGTTTAATATTCCCTGGAAGGTTTTTGATTTCGCCAAAGGCATCAGGAGTAACATAGACTGTGTAACGACTCACTCCAACTCTTGCTCCACCTCATCCCACTTCAACCAACCTGCAACCGTGCGATCGCCCTCTGCTGCTTTTAAGTTGGCAAATGCTGTCCGGGCAATTTGTACATCTTCGAGGGTTTCTAACCACTCAATTAGCGCTTCCCATTCATCGGCGCTGATAACGGCTAAACGCTTGCCTTTTACAGTGACAAATTGGACAGATTGCAAAGCTTCCAGCGCTGTCATGTATTTCCTCTTGACCAGATAAGAGAACGCCAGCCTTTCAAGGCTTGGTTTCAGAATAACTCATTTGGGAATTAAGTAGAGGCAATTCATAAATTACCCCTACAGATGCTTGTTCAACGGTTAAACCTGAGTAAGTCCTGAGAATGAACTTAAACGGAATGGCACTTACTTAAGGCTGGTGGGCAATGCCCACCCTACTGGGCTGGCAAGCTTAAAGTTGTGGGTAAAATTTTTCTGGATCGCTACTCTCATAAG
>CAZNNK010000285.1:0-7832 GCA_964574085.1 uncultured Coleofasciculus sp. | reverse complement strand
CTCTACTCCTAACCAGGATACCTCTCGAATCTCTCCCGATCAACTGATTCCCGAAGACAGTAACACCGAGACTCAAGATAAACCCAACAGCACTAAGGATATCAACATGAAAATGCTCAGATTTATTCAACAATTTAGGCAAGTTTTGGGACAGCAGATGCTGGAAGACAGCATTCATCGCCAGCAAGATTTCCTCCGTAAAACAATTGATACACTCAACGCCAAAAATGAGCAGTTAAATCAAGACTTGGAACGGGCAAAGACGTTACCCCTAGAGATTGTCAATCAGGTTCTCCAAGCGGAAGCGGTGCAATATATTCCCAATCTGGATGACTATATTGAGCAAGAAATACTCAAGCGTAAAAATCAGGACTAAATGGCAAACTGTCGTGGAATAGATCCTGCCATTCAATTGGGCGCACGTCTATGCGCCCCTACAGTTTTTGTTTGCCAACAGTTTCAATACTCAAATCCGTTGACCCAGAATCCATCGCAGTTCTACTACTGATTTTTCCGTTGAATGAACTAATATATTCCCCCCTGTTGCCCAGTTGCAAAATTGCTCGGTTAAGGTTCCCGTCTCTGGTGATTGATGTTCGCGTTCATACTCTAAAAAAGATTCATTAGAAATGAGTTGAAAGGGTAATCCTTCCATCGCACTGGCTAAATCTTGCGGTGTAAAAAAACAAGACCAGTGAAGTTGAGAAATCTGTCGAGTTAATGGATCAGGTTCGTAATCGTCTTGACATAGAAAAATAGCAAACAGTAATAGTCCTCCTGAACAGAGAACATCGCACATTTTGACTAAAAATAATCGCAGTTGCTCAACATCTCGACAATGAGCAGCAATAACTTCTACACCGATCGCGAAACGATAATGCGCCAGAGGCATTCTCACCAGTGGATCAAGAATATCACCAACCGTCACGTTTACTTGTCCAGTTGAGGCAGCATTTTTTAACCGCTCAACAAAGGTTGGGGATAACTCTAACGCATCGACTGAATAACCCTGTTTGGCTAAAGGAAAAGTATGGCGACCCATTCGAGCACCGACATCTAACACCGTTACCGTTGTCGGATCTTCAAACTGTGCCGCCACTTGCATCACTTTCGCGTTTGGCTCAGATCCAAACAAAAAAGGCTGTCGGGAGTCAACCCATTTCTGATATTCCTCGACAACTGATGCAGCCAGTATTGATGTTTTGAACTTGTATCCCTCATTCGTCGGCTGGGAAGTTTCGTACTTCAGACGCAATCGGCTATGGGGAGAAATCCGAAATCCCTCGACCAGATTCTTGGCAATCATTTGACCAACTTGCTGCAATTGTTCCTGGCTAAAACGAGAATCAATCGCCTGAAACAGCGTCCCTATCCGCCAGAGGTAATAGTCTGTCAAAGCTGGAATACAAGGCATGATCATTTCGCCATTTGCCAAAACCGATTGAATAAAATCATCAAACAGGGTTTTCTGGAGAACGCCAGGATCGGTGATAATAGGCGGTGGTGGATTCTGGGTGGGTGGGTTTTCGGATGTGATCATGGCTCATCGGTGCTAGGCTGTTTGTCTTTCCACTCTTTAAGCTCAAGCTTACTACATTAAGGGCTTTTAACCCGTTAAAACGGGTTTGAGCTTTAAGAGGAGAACTTTAGTTCAGGGCTTAAGGAGCGTGCCATTCCACCTAACACCGTTTTTGCACGAAAATGTCCGAATCTTTAGCAATTTTTAATCACCCATGACCGTAGTAGTTCATTCACTTGGTCGGGAACCTCATCATGGGGACAATGACCGGCTTGGAGATAGTATTCTGTCAGTTGAGGATAATACTGACGGAACTTTGCTCCCCGTTCTTTGGCATTCATCCAGGGATCACCTTCTCCCCACAAGAGTAAGAGGGGACAGCGTAATTGGGAAAGTAGCACATCGATTTTTTCCCCTTGGGGCGATTTGAAGACAGAGGCGAAGACTTTATGCGCTCCGCGATCGCAGGAGGGGCGATAGATATCCTCTACCAGTTGGTCAGTAATGGCGCTGTGATCTAAATAAACTTGCTTGAGGGTTCTGCGAATGATCGCCCGTCGCCGCAGGTATTGAAACAGAAGGAAACTCGCCCACGGTTGCAATAAGAGCGATCGCGTTAGGTTTTTGAACCCCTTTCGCCCAGAATTCGTGGACTCTGGAACTTTCGTCTCGGTAAACGGACCGGCACTATTAAGCAATACCACTCCCGCCGCAGAATCAGGACGTTGCGCCGCGACACATAGCGCACAATAGCCGCCTAAGGAGTTCCCTGCCAATACCACAGGCTGACCAATCACCTGGGTGATAAAATCATACAACTGGTCTCGCCACAACTCCCCACTATATTGCCAGTCTGGTTTAGCGGATCGTCCAAACCCTAATAAGTCAATTGCCCAAACTTCAAAGTCTTGTTGGAGTTCAGCAATATTCTTGCGCCAGTGATCCGTCGATGCACCAAATCCATGGATCAGTAACAGAGAGGGGTGTTGCGATCGCCTCTCACCTGCTTTGACGTAGTAAATCGACTGTCCTCGCCACTGCCAATAGATGCCAGGAATAGTAGCCGTTGCTGCAACGGGGGTCGCCTGCATGGTTCTCGATAATGTTAAGTAACGTTAACTAATCTTAATATAGCGTAAGCGTTAAGGAATAGGATCACCAAATGAGTGAAGACTTAGAAGCACTGGCGTGCCAACCTTGTCCTGTCGAGTCTCAGGGCTTCAACCCTAACACTCAGTTGCCTTATGGCTGTACAACCCAGCCTATTCAGCAAGCCATGAATGACTTTGTTGAATTCTTAGGGTTCATCAATCAACAATTGCACGTCAAAGGATTAGAACGGTTCGAGTCTATGTTGATGCCCGCTAACTTCAGTAGTATAGTTGGCGAATTTATGATTACTAATATTCCAAAATACTGTTCCACTCTGGTTAAAAACCAATATCATAACGGACATCCTGATCTAATTCCAGACGACTTGTCAAACTGGATTTATAAAGACCCCGAGTTACCAGAGCGTTAACTGCTGGTGTTTTTGAGCATCAGTGGATATTTGCACATCAACATTCTCCGTCGATTTTTTCAACGCCGCTAACTGAGGAATGGCAGTGCGACTCATCTGGTAATATTCTGCATATCGCTCAATCCCGACACAGCAAACGCCTACAGCTTCGGCGGCGGCGACTGTCGAACCTGAACCCATAAAGGGGTCAATTAAAATACCTTCGCCTAAGGGTAAAACAGCATGAACAACTTGGCGTAAAAACGACTGGGGTTTTAAACTGGGGTGATTGGCAATCTCCCGTTCTTGACGCGGAGTTCGTTCACTAAAGATGACATCATTAAATGGATTTCCGTCAGGTGTTCGTCGTAAGCCTCCCGTTTGAAATTCTCGCAAACAGTCACTCACTTTCATTCCTGATGGGATAGGTTTTCGCAGAATTCCCCACGGCTCATAACATCCTCTGGGCATAGATGATACATGAGGAAATTCCTGTTCAGCATTTTTCGGGCGATCGCCGCCGCGCAGTGTTCTTACCAAACGAATTAATTCACCGCGAAATTCTAACCCACCTTCAACGAGTGCGGAAAAAACTAATTGAGACAGAAAAGCATTACTGGCAACAAAGACATGACCCCCAGGACGTAATACCCGCACGACTAATTTTGCCCACTCAACAAAGAAGTATTTCAATGTAGTTCGTTCTTTGTGAGTCAGTGCTGTAAATCGGGGCAAAGGTGAACGTTGATGTCCATCATAAGACGGTGGAATTCTCCAAATTCCTCCTTTACCATTGCTTCTTTTCTTAATTTGCTCAATGTCATATTCTTTTACACCATAAGGTGGATCAGTTACGACTCCATGAATGCTATTTTCCGGTATCTGCGCCAACCAATCGAAGCAGTCTGCATGCAGGATGAGGGAGCCACCTATGGTTTCTGAATTGTAGTTGAACGCCAGGGAATGCATTATTTTACGTTATTTAGTTATACATCAAGACTATGAGAATTGTGGGATTGAGTCAACGTTTTGGCATTTCAATAATTACCCCACGCTGTAACTCATAGCGGCATTCAGAGATTTCTGGTAGCTGGGATGAATATACCAGCCAAGTTTAATCTTCTAGACATTATACCGGATAACCAACCTATTGTAGAAAAGATTCTCTTGTAAGTTAAGCAGAAGCAATCATGCGAATCACGATCGAACTTCCTGACGACATCGCCAATCAACTACAACTACAACCTGCCAAGATCTCCCGCCAAATTTTAGAACTTCTCGTGGCTGATCACTATCGAAAAGGACACATTGGAGCCGCCCAAGTCCGCCAGATGCTCAACTTCTCATCCCGGTGGGAAACTTATGAATTTATCAAGCGTGAAAAAGCCTACTTGCCTTACACGGAAGATGATTTAGAGCAGGATTCACAAGCGATTCGTAATGTTTTAGCCCAAGAATGATTATTGTCTCCAATACTTCCCCACTCAACTACCTCATCTTGATTGGTTACATCAATCTTTTGCCCGAATTGTTTCAACAAATCATTATTCCCCAAGCCGTCTACCGCGAACTGTCCGATGCATCTGCGCCCTCACCTGTCCAAAACAAAATTGGATTGCCACTCCACCTGATTGGCTCAAAATCCAGCCTGTCAACCAACCTTCGGATGCAATTCTTGATTTACTCGATCCCGGAGAAGGCTTCCGACAACTTGTTTCAAAAGTTGTTAGATAAACACTCCTATTTTTGAGATAAAAAGCTATTGAAAAAGAGCGCGGCTTTGAGAGAACTTCAGGTAAAATGTGACAATATATATTGTTTTACGTCATATAGTCACACAGTAAGACTATGAGGATGGTGGGATTGAGTCAACATTCGGCTATCTCTACTCGCCAAACTGGGTGATTGCGATCATACTTGTTAAGGAATATAAAAAAAAGCTAAAGTAGGGAACTGTATCCCAGCCACTATTTTTTTGTAAACACTAGAACGAGAGGGAGATTCTAGCCGTGCCTGTGGAAACGATTGAGAAGCGTTCAACATCAACCGTTCGGAAACCCGCACCTCGCTATCGTGTTTTGCTTCACAATGATGATTTCAACGCGATGGAATTTGTGGTGCAAGTCTTGCTACAGACAGTACCGAGTCTGACTCAGCCGCAAGCGGTCAATATTATGATGGAAGCCCACAACTCCGGAATTGCTTTAGTCATCACCTGCGCTTTGGAACATGCCGAGTTCTACTGCGAAACGTTGAAGAATCACGGCTTAACCAGTACGATTGAACCGGATGAATAGGGAGACGTAAGTCCTGAACAGTTTAAGACAAAACCTCCCGAAATTAGCTCAATACCCAGCACCTGTGCGGCTGGGTTTGTTTGTTGTTACCTTAGGGTTATTTTGGTTACCGTTAGCCGCGCCAATCTACCTTTTGATCGATGACTCAAACCTAGTCACCATTCTAACGATGGCGCTATTGTTTGGGGAATTTTTAGGGCTACTACAAGTTTGGGGACGCTTTGTTTATGGAGAACCTCAACTGTTAAAGCAGTATGGGTTATACGTCTCTCGGCGCAATGGAATAGATTTGCTCAATGGGTTAAGTATTGGGCTGTTGTTTACCCTTGGTTTGTTTGCGTTAGAGGGGGGATTAGGCTGGCTGAATTTTCAACATCCTCCAGAACAATGGCGGCGGATTATTGGAGAAGGATTGGTTAGCGCCCTGGGTATTGGCTTGGCTGAAGAGTTAGTCTTTCGGGGTTGGTTATTGGATGAGTTGGAACGAGACTATTCTCCGAAATTATCTCTTTGGGCAGATGCGCTAATTTTTGCCACACTGCATTTTCTCAAACCCCTCACAGAAATTATTCGCACCTTACCAGGATTTCCAGGATTAGTGCTGTTAGGATTAACCTTAGTTTGGGCAAAACGAGGACAAGGGCGTTTGGGTTTACCCATTGGGTTACATGCAGGGTTGGTTTGGGGCTATTACCTGATTAATGTGGGACAATTAGTGCAGTATTCGGGTCAAGTGTCCCCTTGGATAACCGGAGTAGATGGAAACCCGATCGCGGGAGTCATGGGGTTAGCCTTCTTGATGGTGCTGGCTTTGGGGATCAGGGCGCGGGCTGTGAATTAAGCGATCGCGCCCTTGTTTATCCTTTCCTATACCTATCGATGAATCATTCGTCTAGATCATCCTCCTCCTCATCCTCATAATCATTATCATCCACACCCATCAGTTCAGAGATTTCTTCTTCATCATCGTCGATATCGCTTTCGCTCGGATCACGCGCCAACAGACGATTCGTTGTTTCTAACCACTCTAAAACTGAGGTTTCACGGGGAACGGAAATGACTGGAGCCAGTTGCTCACGAGATTCTTCACGCAAAGAAGGGTTATACATAAAAAACGTCAGTAAGTCAGTAAAAATGATACCATATTTAACGGTGGATTGTCAGGACGACAGATGGTTAGCAAAGCCACGTTACTAGAAGCGATCGCGGGAAAAAATCGAGGGCTGTTGGCAACGGACACTGAAAAAACAGCAATTTTGGCAGCCGTTGCCCAATTAGAAGACCGCAACCCTACGCCACGTCCACTGGAAGCCCAGGACTTGCTGGAAGGCAATTGGCGATTACTCTACACAACCAGTAGTGATTTATTAAACTTGGGTCGGTTTCCCCTGTGGCAATTGGGTCAAATCTACCAATGTGTTCGCACCGCCGACGCGACAATTTATAACATTGCCGAGATTTCCAGCTTGCCTTATTTGGAGGGAATTATCAGTGTAGGAGCGCGGTTTGAACCCGTTTCCGAACGCCGCGTTAATGTCAATTTTAATCGGTCGGTTGTGGGATTACAACGCTTAATTGACTATAAATCTCCGACTAACTTTATTCAGCAAATTGAAACGGGTAAAAAATTTAAGGCGCTTGATTTTAATATTGAAAGTCGAGAGCAACGGGGATGGTTGGAGATTACCTATCTCGACGAAAATCTGCGGATTGGACGAGGGAATAAAGAGAGTGTATTTGTCCTCACTAAACCATGAATGCTGACCAATCAACGGTTTCCTTAACTCGCTTATCTCAAGGACAACTCAATCTGTTAGAAACCTGTCCGCGTAAATTTCAACTTATGTATGTGGATCAGTTCGGGAGTCCTGTTTCACCGGAACAACAAGAACGTTTGACGTGGGGAAGTTACTTTCACCTGTTGATGCAACAACGAGAACTGGGATTACCGATAGACTCGTTTCTGAAGGATAATCCCCAACTCAATCATTGGGTGACGGCGTTAATGGATGCAGCACCAGAAGTATTTGCCCACCATTCTCAAACCTTTCGGGAGGCTGAACATTGTCGCACGTTAACGATGCAAGGCTATTTACTCACGGTTATTTACGACTTATTTATTGAAGACGAAAAAAACGCCCAAATTCTCGACTGGAAAACCTATCCGTTACCGAGGAATCGTCATTGGTTAGCTAAAGACTGGCAAACGCGCTTATATCGCTATGTTTTGCTTCAAACCAGTGATTATTTGCCGGAACAGATTTCGATGACGTACTGGTTTGTTAAGTCTCAACCCCGTCCCCAATGTCTTACGTTTCCCTACGATAGAGTACAACATGAAAAAACGAGAGCGGATTTAACGGAGTTGCTGACGCGGCTATCCGGATGGTTACACCGCTATCAAAATGATCATATCCCGTTTCCCCAAGTGCCAATATCGGCAGGCAAATGCGATAGCTGTAGCTTTGCTGTGCGCTGTCAACGAACAGGGGAACGTGCGGTTGGTGATGATAAT
>CAZNNK010000284.1:0-7832 GCA_964574085.1 uncultured Coleofasciculus sp. | reverse complement strand
GTCCGAAGGCAGATGGCTATAAGGAACATAAGGTAGCTGCTTTTAAGGACCTTATAGCCATCTGCCTTCGGACTTCTGCCTTCTTGTACTACATAGGCTGTTCGGCATTTAAACCTTAATGTCAAAAACTGCAAAACCTTGGTAATGCGAGCATCTTGCTCGCTACCCATTCCCAATTTACATGCGTGACAGCTTATCAGTTTTTAAAGAAGTTGGGGATAGGTGTACCTCACTGTTGTCACTATAACTATTGAGCATGAATAGTTTAATGCAGGATCACTTGATCAGACTATTAGTTGTTGATGATTGTGACCAACTATCTCACTGTATTCCCCAATCGTTATCCACCTCGGACTATAGTCTGATTCACATCGACAATATTGAACACTATCTCTCTAGTCTTGATCCTGATCCTGATTCTCTACCTAACTTAATTATCATTGCGATTAATCATCCAGCTATTAACAGTTGTGAGCCAATCCAAACCCTAAAAAGAACGCCACAGCTAAATGAGATGCCGATTATTGTCGCCATTTCTCACAACGACATCAAGGCATTACCCTCACTCCTAGAAGCCGGGGCGACTGATTATTTAATTGCCCCCTTCACCCAAGCCGAACTTTTAGCGCGAATCCAGACTCAGCTAAATCTCCATAAACTTGAAGCCGAAAATGTACGCCTCAAGCAAGAAAATACTGATTTAAAAATCGTACTAGAGACATCCACGGAACACGGTGATCTGGTTTTTGAACAGTTGCACGATCAAGCCGAAGAAGCGGTGCGTGAAAGCGAACGTCGGCTGGCACAATTTTTGGAAGCCGTACCTGTTGGCGTGTTGGTGGTGGAGGCTAGCGGTAAGCTTTATTTTATGAATCAAAAAGCCAAGCAAATTTTGGCACAGGATTTAGATCCGACTATCCACACCAATCAGCTTTGTCATACCTATCAACTCTATTTAGCGGGTACTCATCAATTGTATCCCCTAGAGCGCTTCCCGATCGCCCGATCGCTCGCCTGTGAAACCGTAACCGTTGACGACTTGGAAGTGCGTCATCCAAATCAACGAATTCCCCTAGAAATGCAGGCAATGCCCATCTATGATGAACAGGGAACTCTGCTCTATGGCATTAGTGTATTCAAAGATATTACCGCCCGCAAACGTACCGAGAAAATTTTAACCGAGTATAATCAAACCCTAGAACTAGAAGTCTGCGATCGCACCCAAGAATTAGAAACCAAAAACCAGCAACTCCACCAAGAAATTGAGGAACGCAAGTTACTCGAGCAAAAATTGCGAACCTCTGAGGGAAAAATGCGAGCAGTATTTGAGGCAATGCCGGATATTATCCTAATCATTGATCCTCAAACTAATGATATTCAAGTTGCACCAACTCGACCTACTCGCGATATTAAAAAATCAATACCCCTGATTAACCAAACTATTGAGCAATTTCTCGACGGTGACAATACCCAAAGCTGGTTCCAGAAAATTCACCAGGTTATCGAAACCCAAGAACCAATTCATTTTGATTACAGTTTAAATGATGCCGATCAACGGGTTTGGTTTACCGCTAGTATTGCCCCGTTACCGAACAATTCTGTCATCTGGGTTGCCCGCAATATTACCGATCGCAAACGCACCCAATTTGCATTGTATCAATCGGAAGAAAAGTTTGCCCGTGCCTTCCGTTCGAGTCCCAGCGCCATGACAATCACGCGATTGAGTGATGGCTGCCATATCGATGTGAATGATAGCTTTTGCCAGTTTACCGGCTATTCTGCCCCAGAAATTCTCGGTCGTACTGCCCTGGATTTGCATCTCTGGGTGAATCAAAAAGACCGAAACCGGATGTTAAAAGCCATATCAAACAAGGGGATTATTCGCAACTACGAATTTGAGTTTCGTACCAAATCGGGGAACATTCGCACTGCCTTACTCTCAGCTGAACAAATTACCCTCGATAATCAACCCTGTCTGATTGCCGTCAGCCAAGATATTAGCGATCGCAAGCAGGCGGAATTTGCCCTACAACGCGCCAAAGAAACCGCTGAACAGGCGAATCGTGCCAAAAGTCAATTTCTGTCCAATATGAGTCATGAATTACGCACTCCCCTGAATGCGATTATTGGGTTTGCACAGTTGTTAGGGCGCGACGCTTCTCTAACCCCAGAACAACGCGATCATATTGGCATTATTTGTCGCTCTGGTGAGCATTTGCTCAGCCTGATCAATAATGTGTTGCAATTGTCCAAAATTGAAGCAGGTCAGGTTAAACTCGATTGCTATAGTTTTGACCTATATGGTTTACTCACAACAGTAGAAGAAATGTTTAAATTGTCGGCTCAAAAGAAAGGATTGCAGTTAGTTTTTGACTATGAAAAAACGCTGCCCCGTTATGTGGACACCGATGAAGGGAAACTGCGCCAAGTCTTAATTAACTTACTGAGCAACGCGATAAAATTTACCAGCCAGGGAGGGGTTACCTTGCGCGTTAAAGAGGTGCAAGAGGAGCCAAGGGATAATGTAGAGACGTGCCATGGCACGCCTGGGAGCCAGGAAGCGCAACATTCAACATTGAGTCAGGGCGGGTTTAGTCACATCTGGGCGGAGCAAGAAACGATAATAGTGAAACCCGCCCCTACAAACCAGGCGTCCCCCATTCAGGAAAAACTGCGATTTGAAATTGAAGACACGGGTTCCGGTATTGCGCCCGAGGAAATTGATTCACTATTTGAGGCTTTTGTGCAAACCGAAACAGGGCGCAAATCCCTGGAAGGTACAGGATTAGGATTACCGATTAGTCAACAGTTTGTCCAACTTATGGGCGGAGAAATTCAGGTCAATAGTCGCTTAAACCAAGGCACTATTTTTACCTTTGATATTAACGTTAACCGGGTAGAAGGAATTGAGCTAGAAACCCAGTCAGCGACGCCTCGCGTAGTTGGCTTGGTATCCGGACAACCCAATTACCGTATCCTTGTAGTGGATGATCGCCTAGAAAGTCGCTTACTATTGATTAAACTGCTCACTAGCGTCGGATTTTCTGTGCGAGAAGCGGTGAATGGACAAGAGGCGATCGCGATCTGGACAAGCTGGGAACCTCACCTGATTTGGATGGATATGCGAATGCCTGTGATGGATGGATATGAAGCCACCAAACGTATCAAAGGGCATCTTAAAGGTCAAGCTACCGTGGTTCTAGCGCTTACCGCTAGCGCCTTTGAAGAAGAGCGATCGCTGGTTCTCTCGGCTGGGTGTGACGATTTTGTTCGCAAACCCTTCCGAGAAGACGTAATCTTTAGTAAGATAGCCCACTATTTGGGGGTGCAGTATGTCTACGAACAGCCAACCGCATCAACTGCGTCGGAGGATGAACGCCCAGCATCCAACCAACCCCTAACGGCTCAAGCCCTGACAATTATGCCCAAGGAGTGGATTAATGAATTATATCAAGCGGCAAACTCGATTGATAATGAGCAAATTTTCCAGCTTGTCGAGCAAATTCCGCCAACCCATGCTCAAATTGCCCAAGTTATAACCGATATGGTGAAGAATTTCCGTTGTGATCAAATTATCGATTTAATTGAACAAGAGATGGAGGAGTTTTGAGTGTTGACCCTTCACTTTGTTCAAGGGAATCTGGTTTTTAATTTTGAGTGGGTAGGGGCGGGTTTAAGCACTAACGCCAATTAAAAACCGATAACTGAGCAACAAAACCCGCCCTTATTCAAATGACAGCGAGAAAGATAGCCGGGTAATCCTCACCAGAAAAATAACGATGGATATGATAGGACGAATGACGTAACTTGCTTCCTTTCGGGAAGCGAGTATGACAAATAACATAAGACATAAGACAAATGACTAAAGGCAACCTATTAATTGTTGACGACACCCCAGAAAACTTACAAGTTTTATCCGCCACCTTGTCGGAACAAGGCTATCAAGTGCGGGGTGTGGTTAAGGGAAAAATGGCAATTCGCGCCGCTAAATCTGCCCAACCCGATCTCATATTACTGGATATCCGGATGCCAGAAATGGATGGGTATCAAGTCTGTGAACACCTGAAAGCTGATTCAGAGACTCGTGACATTCCCGTCATTTTCATTAGCGCCATTGATGATGTTTTGGATAAAGTGAAAGCCTTTCGCGTAGGCGGTGTTGATTACATTACCAAACCCTTCCAAGTTGAAGAAGTCTTAGCGCGGGTGGAACATCAATTGACGATTCGGCAGCTGTCTCAAGAAGTGCGCGATCGCAATCAAGCGTTAGAACAGGAAATTCAAGAGCGGCGCAAAGCCGAAAAAGCCGCCGCCGCCGCCTCGAAAGCGAAAAGCGAGTTTTTAGCTAATATGAGTCACGAACTCCGCACGCCCTTGAATGCTATTTTAGGATTCACTCAGGTGATGAGTCGTGATGTTCAACTAACACCGGAACAACGCGAATATCTGGGGATTATCAATCGCAGTGGCGAACATTTGCTGGACTTAATTAATGATGTCTTAGATTTATCTAAAATTGAAGCGGGGATTATTTCCCTCTATGAAACCAGCTTTGATTTGTATCGCTTGTTAGACAATTTGGAAGAAATGTTCCAAATTAAAGCAGAACAGAAAAACTTAAACTTAGTATTCACGGTTGCCCCGAATGTCCCCCAAGCCATAAAAACTGATGCCAAAAAATTACGGGTTTGTTTAATTAATTTATTAGGCAACGCGCTCAAATTTACAGAAAAGGGTAGGATTACCTTACGAGTTAATTTGGCAACGGAGGCGTTAAGCCCTCAACATCAGTTAGATACCGACGCATTATCCGCATTCCCCCCCAGACTCCGGTTTGAAGTCGAAGATACCGGACCCGGTATTCCTGCGGCTGACATTGATCATTTATTTGATGCCTTTGTCCAAACCGAAACCGGACAAAAAACAGCAGAAGGGACAGGGTTAGGGTTAACCATTACCCGTAAATTTGTGCAATTGATGGGCGGAACCATTACCGTTAGGAGTGTTGTCGGCAATGGAACGATCTTTAAATTTGATATTAAAATTAATCCAACCGATCTCTACCCGCTGATTCCCCAATCCCACCAGCGTGTCTTATGCTTAGAACCGAATCAACCGATTTATCGTATCCTAGTGGCTGATGATACCCCAGAAAATCGCCTGTTGTTGATTAAATTACTCGAACCAATTGGCTTTGAAGTACGGGATGCGGCAAACGGGATACAATGCTTAACGTTATGGGAAAGTTGGCAACCTCACTTAATTCTTATGGATACACGTATGCCAATGATGGATGGATTAGCAGCTACGCGACAGCTTAGACTGAAAGAACAAAAACGGGGATCTCAACCCCAGTCAGCCTCGGATTTCCCCAAAACTATTATTATCGCCTTAACCGCTAGCGCCTTCGAGGAAAAGCGGGAGGAGATTTTAGCCGCCGGATCGGATGATTTTATGCGTAAACCGTTTACAGAGGAACAAATTTTTGACGCCATTGCCCACTATTTAGGAGTGCGCTATCGTTATCAAGAGTTATCGGATGGTTTGCCACTCTCTCGATCAAATTATAGCATACAAGAAAAACCAGACTCATTTTTCTGTTCCGAATTATCCAGTCTACCGTCAGCCTGGGTAACTGAAGTAGCACAAGCGGCGAATCAGTTAGATGAAGAGAGAATTGCTCAGTTGATTCAAGAACTACCAACAGAAAAAGCCGAATTAGCCCAGTCATTAACGGATTTACTTCATGATTTTAGATTAGATGTCATTGTGCGAGTGACTCAGGCTGTCATCAATCATTCATAAGGACTAGAGTGATGCTAAGTCAACAATTATCAACTGTATTACATAAACCTGATATAACCATATTAGTGGTTGACGACAACCCAAATAATTTGCGTTTTTTAAGCGAAATATTACAAAAAGAGACCTATAAAGTTCAACGGGCGATTTGTGGAGAACTGGCTATCAATGCAGCCATGGCGTCACCGCCTGATTTGATTTTACTGGATATTGTCATGCCGGATATGGATGGGTATGACGTTTGTCAACGCTTGAAGTCAAACCCGAAAACCCAAGACATTCCGATCATTTTTTTAAGCGCCTTGACTGAACCCGCTAATAAAGTTAAAGCCTTGAAAATTGGCGGGGCTGACTACATTACAAAACCATTCCAAACGGAAGAAGTTTTAGTTCGCATCGAAAATCAACTGCTATTGCAAAAATTACAAAACCAGTTAAAAGAGCAAAATAATTTACTCCAACAAGAAATCCGCGATCGCCAGCAGGCTGAAAATCGGCTTAGAGAACAGACAAGACAGCTTAGTCATCAAAATAATTTACTTATTCAACTGGCGAAAAATCAAGTTTTATATCAGGGGAATTTAGAAGTAGCGTTTCAGGAAATCACCGAAGTCACTGCCCGGACTCTTGCCGTTGAACGAGTCGGTATTTGGCTCTATAATGAACCCCTAACTCACATTGAATGTCTAGATTTATTTGAGCAACGTCACGGCGAGCATAGCACAGGTTTAAGCCTAGCTATAGCTGACTATCCGGTTTATTTTAATGCCTTAATTGAGGCTCCCCTCGTTGCCGTAGATGATGCGATAACCGATTCCAGAACCGCTAAGTTGCTTGAGTCGTACCTACAGGTATTCAACATTGCATCAATTTTAGACGCTCCGCTACGATTAGGGGGAAAAATCGTAGGAGTGTTATGTGTCGAACAAGTGGAAACCTGCCGACATTGGACGCCAGAAGAGCAAAACTTTGCCCGGTCTATTGCCGATATTATCTCACTACGCTTAGAATCCCAAGAACGTCAACGTGCTGAAGTGGCTCGTCAAATTTCCGAAGAAAAATTTGCCAAAGCCTTTAGTTGTAGTCCTGATCCGATTACAATTAGCACGTATCCAGATGGACGTTATATCGATGTGAATCAAAGCTTTCTCAAGCTATTGGGATATGAGTGGAAAACGATTATTAATCATACCAGTTTTGCTCTGAACTTAGCGGTCAACCCGCAAGATATGGTTCAATTTGAACAGCATTTGCATCAACAAGGATCACTAAGCAACTGGGAAATGGAATGGCGGACTCAATCCGGTGATGTGAAAACTCTATTATTATCGGCTGAGTTTATTGATTTGCATGGAAAACCTTGTGTGATCACCGTTGGAAAAGACATTACCGATCGCAAGCGAATTGAAGCAGACTTACGCCAAAGTGAAGAACGCTGGCAATTAGTGTTACAAGGCAATAATGATGGAATTTGGGATTGGAATTTGCAGACTGGTGAAGTGTTTACATCGGAGCGGTTTCAGGAGATTTTAGAGAATAAAAATTGCCACAATGACACCTGCAAAATTGTGCATCGTTTCGATGAGTGGATCAGTCGCATCCATCCCGATGATGTCGAGCAAATTATCGAAACAACCCAAAAGTATCTGGATCGCCAAATTCCTTATTATTCAATCGAATATCGCTTACAATGCCAAAATGGTGATTATAAATGGGTAATGTGTCGTGGACAAGCCCTGTGGGATGATAAAGGAAAACCCCAGCGAATGGTGGGTTCACTCAAAGATATCTGTCAACGTAAACAAGCCGAGGAAGCCTTGCATCAATCGATTCAGCGAGAACAGGAAAAATCGATACAACTAGAGACAGCATTAGCGGAACTCAAACGCGCCCAAACACAACTGATTCATAATGAGAAAATGTCCAGCTTAGGACAAATGGTGGCAGGGGTGGCTCACGAAATTAATAATCCTGTCAACTTTATTGGTGGGAATCTCATGTATGCTAAAAATTATTTTGTCGATCTCACT
>CAZNNK010000283.1:3666-7836 GCA_964574085.1 uncultured Coleofasciculus sp. | reverse complement strand
CCCCTACAGATTCCCTAAACCCGCCCCTACAACTGTGGCTAAATCCCCTCCTACAGCTATACGTTTCATTGTTCAATTAACCTCCAGAATCGATCATCCTCTGCGATCGCGTCAAAATCCAAATCCGTTCTGGCTTCCTCTCGATAGGCGGGATTCAGGGCGATCGCTTTTTCTAAGTTGTCGATACTTGAGCTTACCTGACGTTGTTGAGCATAGCCAATGGCTTTCTGGTAATAGGCTGGGGCATAATCGGGTTGAATGGCTAATGCCTGAGTATAACTGTCTAACGCTTCCTGATTACGTTTTAACTTCAGCAGCATATTTCCCTTGTATGTCCAAGCTTTATGGGAATCGGGCTTCAGTTCGATCGCCTTCTCAAACGAGGTTACCGCTTCCTCATACCGTTCCAATACCGCTAAGGCTAAGCCGCGATTAAACCAGGCGACGCCATCATCGGGTTGCACTTGTACGGCTTTGTCAAAGGAATTATAGGCTTCTTCGTGTTGTTGCAGTGCGCCGAGTACCACACCACGATTCACCCAGGCTTCATGGTACTCTGGGTTGAGTTCCAACGCTCGATCAAAGGAGGCGATCGCATCATCCCGACGTTTCAATCGCCCTAGCATCATTCCCCGATTTAACCAGGCTTTATAATCCTCAGGCTGGATTTGAATCACTTTATTAAACGCCACTAACGCCCCTTCATAGCGCTGTAATTCTCGCAAGGCTAATCCGCGATAGTACCAGCTATCCGGCGCTTCTGGGGCGAGTTCTAGCCCCCGATCTAAGGAAGCGATCGCGTCTTGGTAGCGTTGTAATTCCCACAAGGCGACACCACGCTGATGCCAGAGATTCGAGTTATCGGGTTGTAGTTCTAAGGCTTGATCATACCGGGCGATCGCCTCCTCATAGTCACCTTGGGCAAATAAAGTATCCCCCTGATTAATATAATCCTTAATATTCAAGAAAAACTCTGGATGATTCTCATTCAATCGTTCCAGTTGTTCCGTCAGGGGTTGGATTTGTTGCAGGACATCAGATAAGGCGGATTCGGCAATTTCTGTTGGCGTAATCTCTGCCAACTTTTGCAGGATTTCCTCTTTTTGTCGTTTAGCATCAGATTGTATATCTGTCAACTCATCGGTTAACATAGACTCCAATTTTTCCAGGCTTTGGAACGCCTGATCTTTTCGCTCTTGAATCGCCGACTGGAAGTTGGAAAATTGGTTAGTAAACTCGCTTTGGATTTGATGCAAGCGTTGCAGGGTTTGGTCGCGGTTTTCTTGTACCCCCGATTGCGTGGTTGAAAGCTGACTGGTTACCTCCTGTTCCAATTTCTTCAAATTGCCCAAGGTTTGATCAATCTCTCCTTGAATTTGCGATTGAGATTGTTCCAGTTGGCGTGTCACCTCTTGGCGTAACCGTTCCACATCCTCAAAGGCTGTCGCTTGCTGCTGTTGCGCCTGTTGTTCGGCTTCAGTTTTAATCTCCGTCAATTGGGGCGAGAACTCTGAGGCGAGGCGTTGCAAATTCTCTAGAATGCTTTCCCGTTCTTGTTTCGTGGTGGTTTGCAGTTGGGTTAATTGCTGTTTAAACTCGGTTTCCGCCTGTTGCAAATTCTGTAAAATCGTGGCTTTTTGGTTATCCAGTGAGCCTTTCACTTGGTTAAGCTGAGGCGTAAACTCGTTCTGGAGTTTTTTCAAGTTCTGGAGAATCGTATCCCGTTGTTGTTGTGCCTCGTTTTGTAGTTGGGTTAATTGCTTACCAAACTCGGTTTCTGTTTTTTGCAAGCGCTGGATAATTGCTGCTTTTTCTGTTTCAGCCGCCTGTTTCAGTTTGGCGAGTTCTGGCGCAAATTCGCTACTCAGTTGTTCTAAACTTTGGAGAATTGCATCCCGTTGGCTTTGAGCCTGGTCAAACAGTTCCGCCAGTTGATTGCTAAACGCCGTTTCTGAATTTTTCAGGTTTTCCACCACCCGATCTTTTTCGGCGTGGGTATCCTGTTGTAGTTTCGCCAGTTCCGGCGTAAATTGGGCGCTTAATTGTTTCAGCTTCTCCAGGGTATCTGTTTGTTCCGATTCCACCTGAGAACGCAGTTCCAATAAATGGTGGGAAAACTCGTTATCGGTTTGAGCCAGGGCTTTTTGGGCATCTTTAATATGGGTATTTAAGTCCCGTAGTGCTTGTTGTTGGGAGTCGGAGAGTTCACTCAGAAGCTGGGATGACTCCTTGTGCTTCATGCCAATATCTTCATAGAAGTCATCAGCTTCTCGATTTAAATCATTAGCTAAATCCTCGGTACGTTCCAGAATCGCTTGTACCTGTTGATTCGCCTGATTAATCTTCCCTTCCAAGTCAGTTAATTCATTCAGATGCGCCCGCACCAAATCCGCCACCTCACGAATTACCGCCCGTCGCAACAGGAATAAGCCAACAATCGCCGCAATTAACAGCAGCGCCAAAACCACCAAGAGGACATTAAACAGGGTTGTCGTGCGACTAAAGGCGCGGTTAGCTTCCGCCTGCACCTGTTCTTGGATACGCTGTTGTTCCCGCAACCGTTCCAACTCTTCTTCCTCAGAATCAGAAAGCGCTTGAGATACTGGCGCATCTTGGGCGATGGCTTGAGGCTGAACAACGCCAACAGACAATAGGATAGTCGAAAAGACGACCGTACTTAACGATAGGAATGCCAAAGTCATCGAATTTATGCGCTTCATCAGAACGTCCTTTGCCTATTGCTCTCCCGTTGCCATCTGATTTCTAACCTTACCTCAAAATCAAGCTCGTCGTTGCGCTTTAAGCTTGTAGTTGCGCTTTAGCGCCGGCTCACCGTTACGCTGTTCACCACAATGTAGAGACGTACCCTAGCACATCTGGGTGTAGGAGCAGATTTGACCGAACGTTAACACAAGCGCAAGCCTGAGTCCCCTACCATTTGACGATGAAGGGCGGGTTTTGCCTTTGAAGTTATCGGTCAATCCTTCAATTAAACGGCTAAACCCGCCCCTACAATTGACATATTCCCTGAACTGTGATTCAAGAGTGATATCTCTAGCTAGAATCCTTTGAACCATATCCTAAGGAAAAAGATAATTCTTGCCAACTCCCGGTAGATCCCCGACTTCTAAATCCAGTGTAGATGTGTTCATAAGATATCATCATATCCGTTTCTATTTGCCAGACACATTATTCTTGTAGGGACACGATATCATCGTGTCCTTTTCAATCCAGGAGACGTCATAAGATTGCTCGCATCACGTCAGCCCAATATTTATCCTGATACTCTATGAATATCTTTAAGGCTGTCAGTAAATTATCCGTGACTTCGGCGTAGTTTTTCTGTTCTTGTGCCAATAATCCTAACTGATAATAGGTGCTAGCTTGAGAGTAGCGATCGCTAAATTCAATCTTAATATCCAGAGCTTGCTGATAGTAGGACTTTGCCCGATCATACTCCCGTAACTTTACAGCAATATTTCCTAACTGGTGATAGGTGGATGCTTGATTGTAGCGATCGCTAAATTCATTCTGGATATCCAAAGCCTGCTGATAGTAGCGTTTTGCCCGGTCATACTCCCCTAACTTTACAGCCACGTTTCCTAACTGATGATAGGTGGATGCTTGATTGTAGCGATCGCTAAATTCATTCTGAATATCCAAAGCCTGCTGATAGTAGCGCTTTGCCCAGTTATACTCCTGCAACTCTTCAACAACCACTCCTAAGTTATGATAGGTGGATGCTTGAGAGTAGTGATCGCTAAATTCATTGTAAATATCCAAAGCCTGCTGATAGTAGTGCTTTGCCCAGTTATACTCCCGTAACTTTACAGCAACGTTTCCTAAGTTGTGATAAATGCTAGCTTGATTGTCGCGATCGCTAAATGCCAGGTAAATATTCAAAGCCGACTGATAATAGCACTTTGCCTGGTCATACTCCCGTAACTTTACTGTAACGTTTCCTAAGTTGTGATAAATGCTAGCTTGATTGTAGCGATCGCTAAATCCTATCTGAATATCAACAGCCTGCTGATAATAGCGCTTTGCCTGCTCATACTCCCGTAACTCTTCGGCAACCACTCCTAAGTTATGATAGGTGCTAGCTTGAGAGTAGTGATCGCTAAATTCATTGTAAATATCCAAAGCCTGCTGATAATAGCGCTTTGCCTG
>CAZNNK010000283.1:0-3566 GCA_964574085.1 uncultured Coleofasciculus sp. | reverse complement strand
GATCGCTAAATTCATTGTAAATATCCAAAGCCTGCTGATAATAGCGCTTTGCCTGGTCATACTCCCGTAACTTTACTGTAACGTTTCCTAACTGATGATAGGTGGATGCTTGATTGTCGCGATCGCTAAATTCATTGTAAATATCCAAAGCCTGCTGATAATAGCGCTTTGCCTGCTCATATTCCCGTAACCTTACAGCAACGTTTCCTAAGTTGTGATAAATGCTAGCTTGATTATCGCGATCGCTAAGTTCAAGGTAAATATCCAAAGCCGACTGATAATAGCACTTTGCCTGCTCATACTCCCGTAACTTTACTGTAACGTTTCCTAAGTTGTGATAAATGCTAGCTTGATTATCGCGATCGCTAAATTCATTGTAAATATCCAAAGCCTGCTGATAATAGCGCTTTGCCTGGTCATACTCCCGTAACTTTACCGTAACGTTTCCTAACTGGTGATAGGTAGATGCTTGATTGTAGTGAGCGCTAAATTCCAGGTAAATATCTAGAGCTTGCTGATAGTAGCGCTTTGCCTGCTCATACTCCCCTAACTTTACAGCAATGTTTCCTAAGATATGATAAATGCTAGCTTGATTATCGCGATCGCTAAATTCATTGTAAATATCTAGAGCCTGCTGATAGTAGCGCTTTGCCTGCTCATACTCCCGTAACTTTACAGCAATGTTTCCTAACTGGTGATAAATGGATGCTTGATTGTCGCGATCATCAATCTGTTGAGCAATCTCTAAGCATTGCTGATAAAATGCTTCTGCCTGTTGAAATTGTCTCAATTTCAGGTAAATCGTACCCAAATCAAATAATACCGTCGCTTCACTCTGCCGATCCGCCAATGTCTGGGAAAAGGTTAAAGATTGCTCATAACACTGAATTACCGCATCAAATTGGCGTTGCTGCTGATACGTCTGACCTAAATGCTTAAACACCTTGACATGAAAGGCTAAATCATCCGGCTTCAATTTCAGTGCTTGCTCTAAATACTCCCTGGCGGCTTCCGGTTTTCCCTGATGCAAATACGCGACACCAAGCTGTTCTAAAATTGTTGTGTACTGTTCAAGATTTTCTCCCGTGGCATATTCTCCCGTTCGTTGATACTCCATTAAAAGACGCTGGAGTAATTCAACCTGTTCTGGCTGGGTATTATCAGGGGGATAATTGGCTTGACTCATACAGATATATCCCACGGGAGATAATGGATTGAATTCTATAGTAAAGGTTTCCGGACAAGAAAAGAACTACTCCAAGCACAGAGAATACCAAAGCCTTAGCTGGATTCAGGGATAGGAGTGACGCTTGCGTCACAGGCGGCGGCTGAGATGGTGGAGGGTGCATTGCTAGGGTTTATCGCACTTCTCGATTGGGTACAATACATCTTGGTAGAGACAGGGTGTGGGGTGTGGGGTGTAGTGCGCTCAAATGAGAACCGCTATATAATCGAGAATTGGTTCCTTTTGGGTTTACTCGAAAATTATTAGTTGCCCAATCTAGTTTTCCTCATCCGTGACAAAGACGCGCGATCGCACCATCATGTCCCCGACTAAACCCTGTATCCCCATCCCTCCACCCCTGATGATGTCAGAGGAGGGTTCCTTTGCTCACCAGACACTGACGCAACGCTGGGTGACGATTATTGAACGGGCGATCGCCTCCAACAACTATCCCGCCCCGATTACTCAGAATCTAGATAATCTACGTCAGGAATTGCCTTATGGAATCGTGCGATCGCTTGAGGATGAAACCCAACCCGATTTAGAGGCGTGGAATACCTATATGTCACCCTACCAGGGAAAGCGCTGGATTGATATTCCCTGGTATCCCGCAGAAGTCTATCTCTACCGTCGCATCTTAGCAGCCACCCACTACTTTCAACCGGGAAAATGGCACCGAGTCGATCCCTTTGAACCGCAAAAACACAGCAGTTTGGCAAAGGTAATGTCCGCGATTGAGACAATGAGTGGCAAAATTAACACCTTTGTTGATGCTCAAGGACAATGGAACCGTACCGATTTAATCGCCCTCTTTTATTTTGCCCTTTGGGGAAATCGCATTGATTTAAGCTTGTTCCCCACTGACGCTGGAGAGAGTCAGCGGATGAATATTGAAGCCTATCGCGAACAGGCAAATCTGTTAGTTGATCATACACCCCAAATTGCTGATCATATTGCTCACCTGAAGGGAGTTCGCATTGATTTAATTGTGGATAATGCTGGGTTTGAGTTGTTCTGTGATTTATGTGTAGCTGACTTTTTAGTGAACAGTGGAATCGCTCAACCTGTTTACTTGCATTTGAAGCCTCACCCGGTATTTGTCTCTGATGCCATGATTAAGGATGTTCAGCACACCATTAATGTTCTCTGTCACCATAGCCATCAGGATGTCCAATCTTTAGGAAAACGTCTCCAGAATTATATTGACAACGGTGACATAATCTGCTGCGAGGATTCCTATTGGACAGCCCCCCTCGCCTTTTGGGATATGCCAGAATCATGGCGCAGTGAATTGAATCAATCCCAATTCGTGATGATTAAAGGAGATGCCAATTATCGCCGCTTACTAGGCGATCGCCAATGGGATTATACGACGCCATGGGAAGACATTGTTTGCTATTTTCCTGCACCATTTGCCGCCCTACGCACATTTAAAGCTGAAGTCGCGGCTGGAT
The DNA here is from genome assembly GCA_964574085.1 of uncultured Coleofasciculus sp. Taxonomy (GTDB): domain Bacteria; phylum Cyanobacteriota; class Cyanobacteriia; order Cyanobacteriales; family Coleofasciculaceae; genus Coleofasciculus. Next base: position 887 of record CAZNNK010000283.1, on the reverse strand, counting down.
TACAACCGGATCAGATTAAGCGATTGAATCAAGATGATCCCCAGTGGTTAACCAATGGGCAATGGGGCGTCATTCAATTTTTTAACCCACGCCAGTAGGTTGGGTTGGTGACAGCGATACAGATAGCTAGGTAAAACTTTCAAGGCGTTCCCTTCCCCAATCTAGTGCTGTCCGCACTGATGAAATAAAGCGTTGAATATTCTCAAGCGTAACGGCTGATTCACCGCCAACATAGGTTGAACCCACCTCCTCATTACCCTGACCTACATTTACCATAAATAGAATGTCAAACTCACCATCCTGTGGTGAACGAATTTCTCCGGATAATGCTTGTACTTGAAAACCAAGTTCCCAGGTAACGAAGGGCTCTGATTGGCTATCGGGATTATTTTGTAAACGGGTAATGTGATTTTCAAAATAGGCAATTAATTCCTGTAAATCCTTGATACTGATAAAAGTTTGAGGAGATTTAACAGAAACGTTAGCCAGTTGGGGATCTAGCCTAAATTCAAAAATGGCATCAAGATAGTCTTTAGTATGCTCTAGATGTGTGAGATTGAATAGAACTTGATATCCATCAGTTTTAAGAAGAAATTGGTTGCTCATTTTTTGTCTGTTGTATACGCTTGTTTTCGGGAATGGATGAAACATCAGTTAGCGGGATGGGGGTTAAAACCGTACCTTAGTCCAAGTCTTTCTAGTTCTTGGGGTCTAATATTCCGCAAACCCGTAACAATTCCTGCGTCTCCTACAATTACTACATTGTACAGTCTTCGTCTTGAGCGAGTTCGCTGGATATACACTGTCGCTCCGTCTTTTTGGGTAGTCTTGCGAGTATAGTTTTCAATGATATCGTCTACTAAGTCGAAGGGTTGGCTAAAACCGTG
>CAZNNK010000282.1:0-7872 GCA_964574085.1 uncultured Coleofasciculus sp. | reverse complement strand
ATATCATCCTGGACCCCGGATTATGATTGCGAATGCCTTGTCATTAGGGATGTCGAGTAGTGGCGAGATTGCCGACTTCGAGTTAACTAAGTCAATGGATGTGGCGGAGTTTCAGCAACGGCTAGCGGATCAGCTTCCGCCGGATATTCCGGTGTATCAGGTTGAAGAAGCGGATTTAAAGATGCCGGCGACAACCCGACTATTAGAGAAAGCCGAGTATCGGCTTGAAGTGGTAAGGGAAGCGGGATCAGCGTCGTTGGAACAGTGGCAAGATTGGGTTGATCAGGTAAATCAGGCTGAGGCGATTTGGCTAGAGAAGCGCACCAAGTCGGGGAAAAAGAGATCGCTAAATTTACGCGATCGCTTATTTGAGTTAGAACTGATAGAGGTGAAAATAGACGCCCCGTCTCAACCCGCCGTGCTACGCTACGTTGGCAGTTGTCGGAATGACGGCACGCTGCTGCGACCTGAAGATATCATTTATATGATAGAGCAGGTGGGGCAACAGGAATTTCAGTTATGGCACAGTCATCGACAACAGCTCATTTTAGGTGAGGCGATTTAACCTAGGATTAATTAATAGTACTGAAATCAGCATTTTTAGATCGCCGAAACCCATGATATACCGTAGGGTGGGCATTGCCCACTGATCTTAAGTCAGTGACATTCCCCTTATAATAAGTCTCAGCCTATCAGATCCCCGACTTCTTGAAGAAGTCGGGGATCTAAACTAACTCATTCTCAGGATAGACGAGAAACTAACTTCGGCTGGATAACCTATAGGCATTGAGTGTTTGAAGATAAACTGATGAAAACGTCTAAATCCTACGATACCAGACCTGCCGACTTAGAAACACCTGGAGATGTTGAACAGCCAGATACATCGGGAGAAGAACCCAACCAGGCTGCTACCAATACCGCTAATAATCAGACTGATGCCGACATTTTAAGAGAACAGGCTATCTCTGATGCACAAGCAAGAGATGACTTGCAAGCGAAGCAAGAAGATCTAGAATAAGCCGCTTTCCAAAAGACTCCAGAGACAAGGTAAGCCATAAGTCCCGTAATTGATAGCGTATTCACAAATTGTTTATTTTGTCAAGTCGTCTGATTAAACATACTCCCTTCCCGGTAGAAGATTACCTAGTACAAGAAGGACAGAAGTCCGAAGGCAGATGGCAGAAGGCTATAAGGAACATAAGGTAGCTGCTTTTTCGGACATGAGATTCCAGGCAGCGGCTGGCTGTTTTTCTGAGAAAATGATACTTAATTTATCATTTTTTTTCTTGGATTTCATAGCAATCAATATGAAAATTGATCTGGAACAATCTACAGACAATTTTCAATCTGGATGACTATGATACTTGCCACAGAACAACATCTTGCCGCCAAAGTTCGGTCTGACTTCCCGATTTTGCAAGATAAGATTAACGGTAAACCTTTAGTATACCTGGATAATGCCTCAACCTCCCAAAAACCTTTACAAGTTCTTAAGACTTGGCAGAACTACTATGAGCATACTAACGCCAATGCTCACCGAGGCATTCATACCCTAAGTTCCCAAGCCACCGAAGCCTACGAAAATGCACGGCAGAAAATTGCCACATTTGTTAATGCCACATCTGCCCAAGAAATTATCTATACCCGCAACGCCACCGAAGGCATTAATTTAGTCGCCTCCACTTGGGGAGGGAAAAACTTACAGCCTGGAGATGAAATCATTCTCTCGGTGATGGAACACCACAGCAATCTGATCCCGTGGCAACAGATTGCCCAACGCACGGGTGCTGTGTTAAGATTTGTCGAATTGACCGACACTCAAGAATTTAACTTGGAGCAGTTTAAAACGCTACTCTCCAATCGCACGAAACTGGTATCCATTGTCCATGTTTCTAACACGTTAGGCTGTATAAATCCAATCCAAGACATTACCGCACTGGCGCATCACTATGGCGCAAAAGTATTAATTGATGCTTGTCAAAGTACACCCCACCTAAAACTTGATGTACAAGCGATTGATTGCGATTGGTTAGCGGCATCGGGACACAAAATGTGCGCTCCCACAGGGATTGGTTTCCTGTATGGGAAATTAGATGTTCTCAGAGAAATGCCGCCATTTTTAGGGGGCGGGAAGATGATAGCTGAAGTTTTTTTAGATCATGCCACCTATGCTGATATCCCCTACCGTTTTGAAGCTGGAACTCCTGCGACTGGGGAAGCGATCGCGCTAGGTACAGCCGTGGATTACCTCACGGCTATTGGTATGGACAAAATCGAGGCGTATGAACATGAACTGACTGCCTATTTGTTTGAGCAGTTAAACACGATTCCCAGTCTAAAAATTTATGGTCCTAAACCAAAAGAAGACGGGAGTGGTAGAGCCGCTTTAGCCTCATTTACCTGTGGAACGATCAACCCGTATCAGTTAGCTCAAGTGTTGGATCAGGCGGGAATTGCGATTCGGGCGGGTCAATATTGTACCCAACCCTTGCACCGGATTTTAGGTGTTCCTTGCACGGCTCGCGTGAGTCCCTATTTCTACAACACCCGCGAGGAAATTGATACCTTTATCAGCGCGTTGAAAGAGGCGATTCCCTTTGTAGTAGCGCTTCAGTGTCAGGCAACGTAAAGAATAAATAATCGGGTTGTCGGTATTTGTCCCAATTGCAGCCGATCTGAATTTTCAGGTGGAGAATGGTTTAAATTTAATAAAACTATGGGACAGATTAGCATGACAGATTCCACCTTAGACTGCGACTTGGTATTAATCAACTATCCGCCGTCACCCACCAATGTTCGTAGTTTGTAGTCAGCCATTAAATAAAGGGCGGGTTTTGTTGTTCAGTTATCGTTAACCTACCCAATTGAGTCCCTAAACCCGCCCCTACAATGGATTAATATTATTTTGACATTCTGGTTTAAAAGGGTTGAAACTGTTGCCTGTTTCCTGTTCCCTGTTCCCTGTTGCCTCTCCCCACCACAAGACTTATTCAACAGACCCTAAATATTGGGGAAATATGGGATAATTATCAAGTGCGATCGCGTAATCGTTTTCGTTCTGCTCACCGCTCATCACTATTCAATTGCAGCCATTTTACCGTTGTCCGTATTTCCGGTGTTAATCCATCAATTATCATGGTTTTCCATTACGAATGAAGAGAACCTAATTCTGTACGATTTTCCCCCTTTTCTTCTTTCCTTCCTTGTCCTCCTTGTCTTGTCCCCACCCTAAAATAAAAAACCTACACCTGTCAGTTGGAGGTGAGGGGGTTGTATTTATAAATCTATTGTAGGGGCGGGTTTAGGGATTCAATGGGGTAGGTTAACGATAACTGAACAACAAAACCCGCCCTTTATTTAATGGCTTACTGTTTCCCTTTGCCCTTTTTTCTACAATACCCAACATCCACACCAGCCTCGCCCGATTACTCAACGTGAACAATATGTTAGAGTATTTTGAAGAGATTCCCAAAAAACTTAGAACTATCCTTTGTTCTCCATAATCGGTGGGTATTTGTAGGGGCGCACTGACGTGCGCCCTAACCGCACCCAATAACCGGGCTTAAATCTTTACCATTTTATGCGACGTAAACTTCTACAAAACGTTTTAACCCAACCCAGACCAACAGGGTTAACATTTCACGTTATATTTTGGTTCAGTTTAAGTTTAATCATCACCGCGATTTACAGCGGGTTAGCCCTGCAAGAAGCATTTAGTCATCCCTATATCGTTCAAGACGATGCCCGCCAGCATGTCTTTTGGATGCAACGGTTCGTTGATGGCGAATTATTTCCCCATGACTTAATCGCCGATTATTTCCAATCCGTCGCCCCTGTGGGATATACTACCATTTACCGCATCGCCGCTGCTGTAGGCATTCATCCCTTTCTCTTCAACAAACTCCTACCGCCAATTCTCGGCGCGATCGCGACAGGCTACTGTTTTGGCATATCCCTACAACTCTTGCCCGTACCTGCGGCTGGCTTCATCACCACAGTACTACTCAATCAAAGTCTTTGGATGAAAGATGATCTAATCTCAGCCACACCCAGAGCCTTTGTTTACCCCCTATTCCTCGCATTCTTATACTACTTACTACGCCAATCTCTACTGCCTTGCCTAGCTACAATCATCCTACTAGCCCTATTCTATCCCCAATACCTATTAATTTGTGCCGCCCTATTCATCCTACAAATTTTTACCACAAAAAACTCACTTCTACGAACCTCCGCGCCCCTCTGCGCTTACCTCCGCGCCCCTCTGCGTTTCCCCAAAAAACTAAAGCAACATCCCCATTACCTATCATTCTTATGTCTAATCCTCACAATAATCGCCATTTCCGGCTACGCCCTCATCCCCGGAAAATTCGAGCCAGTCATCACCGCCACTCAAGCCAAACAGTTACCCGAATTTTGGGGAACCGGACGCAGTTATTTTTTCAGTAATAATCCCTGGTATTTCTTTTTCCTCGGTCTCCGCAGTGGTGTATTAGACGTAGGCTTCGTTAGACCCGCAACTTTAGTCTTAGGCATACTATTACCCCTTCTAATCCGATATCCCAACTCATTCCCCCTAGTTAAATCTATTTCTCCTCAGATAAAAGTATTAACTAAAATATTTTGGGCCTCTATCTTAATGTTCATCACTGCCCATCTGCTCCTATTTAACCTACATCTTCCTAGTCGTTATACCGAACATAGCTTTCGCCTTCTTTTATCCGTATCAGCCGGGATGGTTTTAACAATGGTTCTTGATGCTATTTTGAGAACAGATTGCCATCCGGCAAAACTCAAAACCCTCATCCTGTCTCCGGGCAGATTTAGTGACAGCAGGGCGAAAAGAAATGATAATAGAGAAACTCGCCCCTACTCAAAACTCAGAATTTACCACTACCTAACCCTTAGCTTCATCACCGCAGCATTACTTGTCTATCCCTACTTAGTGGAACCCTTTCCCTTAACCAAATACAAAGAGGGTCATTTCCCCGCCTTGTATCAATTCTTCCAACAGCACCCCAAAGACAGTTTAATCGCTTCAGTATCAGAGGAAGCGAATAACTTACCCACCTTTGCCCAACGCTCTATTTTAGTGGGGCGGGAATATGCGATTCCTTATCATTGGGGGTATTATCGTCAATTTCGCCAACGCACAATTGACTTAATTCAAGCGCAGTACAGTCCCAATTTAGAGGAGGTGAAACAGTTTATCCAACGCTATGGAGTAGACTTTTGGCTATTAGACCAAACTGCCTTCATGCCAGAGTATCTAGCCAATCATGATTGGCTGCGAGATTATCAACCTGTCACTTTAGAGGCGCAAAAGAGGCTAACTCAGGGAATCACTCCAGCATTAGCTGGGGTAGTGGAGGATTGTTCGGTGTTTCAGATGGAAGAATTTGTGGTGTTGCAAACGGCTTGTATAAGTCAATTGTAGGGGCGGGTTTAGCCACTCAAACAAGCTTGTTAGTTTCATGAACCAGAACGTCATATTTTTCGTTAAAACTCTTCCTTGTCTACTGGTCCACTTGTCCTCCTTGTCTTACCTGAACCCCCATGTTAAAAAACCTACCCTTGTGAGGGTGGGAGAAGGGGTTAGGGTATGAGGGTGAAAAGCTTGCCAGTCGTGCTTTTCACCTTAAGTTGGTACTAAGGGGTACGGCTGTGTCCCTACTATAGCAATCCTATTTAGGATTGCTATATATGTAGCGTTTGTGCTATCAAGACGAACACAGAAGGTTGATCAAGGATTGAGGTATCTCTTCAAAATGCTCTAACAAAAAATCCAGAATTGCCAGATGGCGCAAGTCAACGGGTTGAGGACGATGATAGCCTTTCCCTCGGTTAAACCAACTCTGAACCGTCCCCAAGGAACGAGAACAGATGTGAGAAAGTTGCTCATAAGTGACATCCCATTTGGCATAAAACTGCTTGGGTGTCATCCCTAATTCACAGTAACAATAGAGGTTAATGATGTATCGTTCCCGCTGAGTAATTGGGCGGGGATAGTTTCGCCCTTGGGGATTATAGCGTCCAGTTGAGCTATGCACAGATAGAGGCGCGATCCGACGGCGAGAAGGGGTGGGATAACAGGAGAGATTTTGATCATTTTGATCCTCTTCACTCATCGGTTCAATCTCCTCTATTTCCTCACCATGGCGCAGGGTATTTAAAGCGCCAGCGATGAGTTTACCGTTGAGGCTTTCGATCAACTGCTGAATAAATAGCTTGGCGATCGCATGGACTTCAGCATCCGTGAGATGCATTTGCGATGCATCGAAGTCAATGTCGCTGTAGTGCTGGAGTAGAGAGAGGAGTTGGGTAATTCCCAATTCTGCTAACGCTTGCTGGGCAGTTGTTTCAGCCGTATTGCAGGTGTCAAGTTGAGAAGGTAGAGGGTTCATCGTGTTCTGCTCCTTATGTAATATTCAATGCATTTGCTTACTTGTAACAATGTTATAACAAAATATACGAAACGACAACCCCTTTGTCTCAAAAAAAGAGACTAGAGGGAAATCATTAGAGCTAAAAAACGTAGGGTGGGTTAGGCGGGACTTAAACCGAAGCGATAACCATTTAATGAACGCTCCGCCGTAACCCACCGATGTTAACGGAAAATATTATCGAATCAATATTTCAGACAATAATCCTGAACGTTGTTGCCTTTCCTACGTCAACCCAACCGACAACTCCTAAAATTAAGGAATAGATTGCACGGTTAAATCGGGCGCACGTCAGTGCGCCCCTACAATTTGTTTGATACAACAGGCGTCAACCAAACCCGTTCTCTTGCAGTTTCAGAGTCCTGATGGGCGCTATCCCGTGGCGTCTCTGGGGACTTCACCACGGGTAGGGGGTGAGGTGTTTGCGGCGGGGTTTCCCTTTGTGGATGATTTGTCTCAAGTTCCTGTAGTTCGGGATCAACAGGGCGGATTTGTCTTACAAGTTGGTCAGGTTTCTGGGAGATAAGCGCAAAGCGCTTGAGAATTTCCGCCAAGCTGCTACTCTTTTTCAGCAACAAGGTAACAGAGAGAGTTATCAATATATACAGCAAATAATTAGACAGCTTGAGTAGTAATAACAGCTAACTGACTTTTCACAGGAAGCGAAAGTAGGGGCGGGTTTAGTTAAGTTAGTGGTTTGAGCCGAAGCATGATGGGTAAAACCCTCCCCTACATACTAATGCATTCTGATTGTGTTGGGTTTCGTTCCTCAACCCAACCTAAATAAAACATAATGTGATACGTTCTATCCCTTCTATGCGCAGCGAACCGTTTGTCCGCAGCAGGGGAAAGCGCAGCCATCAGCAGTCGCCATGATGTAGGGGCGGGTTTAGAGACTGTAGGGGCGGGTTTAGGGACTAAAGTCAGCTATTGCTGAAATAACTGAACAACAAAACCCGCCCTCCTCACCAATAGGGGAAAATCATCCAGATTCATTGGTCTACAAAACATAATTCATGCCAAATTGTGTTCTAACGTGCTTCGGCTTCACCCAAATCAATATTGTTCTGGCGAGTTTGAATGTCTGTCACTCTTTGAACATCAGCGACTGTCTTAGTCTGAATCCAAGATAAAGATTGTACTTCGACTGCACCAGGAACAATTTTATTCACTACCACCATTTCATCATAAACAGCTTGCGGAAGAATGATGGTTTTATAGAGTTGCCGCAATAAATCGAGCTGACCAATTGCTGCCAGATTGGTGATGGGTGAAGTATCACTGACAACAATCATAGTAAGCCCATTGACTGCAAGGTTTGAATATCCAACTGAAACTCCTCTACATCATAGTTGATACAAAGTCCTCGTTTCCCTAATTCGTGTTGGAACTCAATTACGGTCAGTCCAGTCCAAGCGCGGACTTTGCCACT
>CAZNNK010000281.1:0-7889 GCA_964574085.1 uncultured Coleofasciculus sp. | reverse complement strand
AATCAAGTCACACCACCTACCTGTAGGGGCATGGCACTGCCCATGACTTGATCATCAAATTTGCTAGTGGATACCAATAATCCTTTCTGGTACTTAGGCATTGACTTCGGCACCACGGGGCTGTCGGCTGTTGTGTTGAACCAAAAAACAGGTCAACACTACCCTCTCTATTGGCAACAGGAATCATCAACCGCCAATCCTGATTCTGGCGATCGCCTGTTTCGCCTACCGACACAAACCTGCACGAGTCCTACCGTGGCAAACGCACCAGGAATAACGGTGTCTAGGGTTAAATCCTATTTACCGTTGGCAATTCCTTACTATTGCCCAGAACGTCGTCAGTGGAAACCGATGTTAGTGTTACCGGATGGACAGGTTCCTCTCTATTGGGTGCGACGATCCTTACAGGCAATGTTCGCCACGTTAACCCCAGAAACTATTCGCACCAAGATGCCATTCCAAGTAGGGGCGATGGGTCTCGAATCAGACGTACTGGCAGACGCTTTGGCACAACTCGCAGGTGTCGTTGTCAGTTATCCCGCCAATTGGGGCGATACCTACCAGATTAATGTTCGAGAAGCAGTATTGGCTGCCAAGTTAGTCAAGGAATCGCCACAGATTGTCTTCTTAGAAGATGCGATCGCCTCCCTCTTAGCCGCTTTTCCCACACCTGAACCCGCCTCTCCCCCCTTAACGTCTCAATCTACTACACTTGGGCGGGGCTTGACGTTGGTGATCGATAGTGGCGCAACCACCACGGAATTGGCATTAGTGGATTTGCCTTACAATCCCCGCCAATTAACCTACGCCGACTTTCAGCTTCAGAGTTGGTCTTATGCAGGTCAGGCGATTGATCAAGATATCGTTTGGCAGCTACTCTACCCTCAGATGTCTGAGGCGCAATTAGCACAACTGAATCTTAGCCAGGATTTAGAACTCCCCTTACCGGGTCAACCTGACCCCAAAAGACGCGATCGCGCTTTATTTGAGTTACAGCATTCGGTGTTAGGACAGGCGCTACTGAAAGCGGCGGAATACTTGAAGCTGATTTTGGCACACAAAACCGAATTTACCCTGGAATTGGGTACGTTTCGATGGACAGTGCAGCAAAACGATTTTCATACCACTATTATCACACCGTTTATCGAGCAGCTTAACCAACAGGTTAACCAATTGCTGATTCAAGCCGGACAATCCCAACAGGCGATCAGACAAGCGATTTGCACAGGAGGAAATGTTAAGTCCAAACGAGTTAAGCAGTGGCTTCAGGACAAATTGCCTAACGCTACACTGATTCAAGACAGTGAACTCCCCCAGACGTGGGTCGCTACCGGACTCGCCAGATTACCCCTGTATCCTCATGTCTTTAATCGCTTCCAGCAACAGTATAGTGACTACTTTCTGCTGTCAGAACTGCTGAAGGCGTTTCCCTCAACAGAGAAAGAATCAGGGATTCGGGATTACAGTCTGGCAGAGATTCGGCAACGGTTAGAACGCCAAGGTCTTAATACAGTCGCTTGTTATGAACGGTTACTGGGGTTTTTGCACGGTCAGTTCCCGTCAGGGTTAATCCCTGAGTGCGATCGCCTACAGGGGTTCTCTCTCACTTCTCCCCCAAATTCCCCTGATGCTGATCTGCCTGAGGTCAACCTGTTTTCATCCGCAGGCGATCGGCTGTATCGTGCCAATTTTCAACAACACGAACGTTTGCGTCAATATCTTAAGCTTGTGGTATCGAGTCTGTCTCAAACCTTTGATGAGCCTTTAATTATTAATTTAAAGCATTACTATAAGTAAACCCTATAAGCAAAATTTTTTCCACACCCCACACCCAGTCTTCTTTTTACCGTTCTTACCTGCCAAGACAATAGTGCGTCTAAATCAGTTGTGAAATAGCAACCCTTACCGATTAAGCGTTTCAGTCCCATCCATGTTCATAAATCATTTAGACTAGCTCTAGCTATATAAGATGATCTTACCTCTTTAGATAGATGCCTAAAGCTAACGTAACAGAAAATGTATTACAGATTACATTCAGTTTTGATCAGAGATGGTTAAGTAACGCAAACTTTGTTCATCCCAATTCATCGTCTTTATAAGATCTTCATAAAAGAGGTATATAATTGTAAAGATTTCATGAAGTGTATCCAAAGGACTATATTTTTTTAGACAAATTTTCAATACTATAGAGCATGATAATTGTCTAAACAACTTACAACTTGTAATACAACTGAACTTACACTGTGTTTAGTACATCCAACTGTTCCCCATCCTTGGCGGGTGAGTCCCTCGTTCTCACACATTCCCCTCGGTTACGTGTGCCGCATCGGTCTGCAATGTGTAAAATTAAACGTCTCATGGATATTCTGGGAGCCGTGGTTGGCTTGATCCTGACTGCCTTTCTTGCCATACCGATTGTGATCGCCATCCAGATTGACGATCCTGGTTCTATCTTCTACCGTCAACTTCGCTGTGGTCTGCGAGGTAAACCCTTTCGGATCTTGAAATTTCGTTCGATGGTTGTAGATGCTGATCGCAGGCAACATTTGGTGCAAAATCAGGCAAAAGGTCATATCTTTAAAAACACCAACGACCCTCGCATCACTCGTGTAGGTCGGTTTTTGCGGCGCACCAGCTTGGATGAATTGCCTCAATTTTGGAACGTCCTCAAAGGTGAGATGAGCTTAGTCGGGACTCGTCCGCCCACCCTGAATGAAGTACAACACTACAAGCCGCATCATTGGCAACGATTGAGAACTAAGCCAGGAATGACTGGAGAATGGCAAGTCCATGGTCGCTCTAGTGTGATCGATTTTGAAGATATTGTGTCGATGGATCTGGCTTATCAGCGCAAGTGGTCTCTTATCTATGACGTCCAGCTCATTCTGAAAACGATTGTTGTAGTTCTGAAGAAGCAAGGAGCGCATTGAACCGACGTGTATCTCGGTTTAAGTTGCTATTGCCGAAAAAATTCTTTGTAATTTTTCACTCCTTAATATTTAAACAACATCCAGCAATTAAAGTTTTCTAATCCTAACTCGATTAAACTAAAAAAATAATGTTCAGGGACAATTGTAGGGGCGGGTTTAGGGACAATTGTAGGGGCGGGTTTAGGGACAATTGTAGGGGCGGGTTTAGGAACAATTGTAGGGGCAGGTTTAGGGACAATTGTAGGGGCGGGTTTAGGGACTAAATTCAGATACTCACCCATAAATGTTCAACAAAACCCGCCCTCCTCACCCATAAATATTCAACAAAACCCGCCCTCCCCACCGATAACGGAACAACAAAACCCGCCCTCCTCACCCATAAATATTCAACAAAACCCGCCCTCCCCACCGATAACGGAACAACAAAACCCGCCCTGATTCATAAATCTGATGACACTACCCACATGGATTACATTTTCTCGATTACTGGGATTGCCCTTTATTCTATACGGACTGCATGATCCCACGGATCAGACGCGCTGGATTTGTCTGGCAATCTTTTTAATTGCCGCAGGTACGGATTGGTTAGATGGCTATCTAGCGCGGAAACTGGATCAAGTGACAGATTTGGGCAAATTCCTTGATCCGTTAGTGGATAAATTATTAGTCTTAGCCCCCCTTTTAGCCTTAATCGAATTGGGTCAGGTTCCCGCCTGGGGCGTATTTCTAATCTTAGCGCGGGAATTAGCGATCGCGGGTTGGCGAGTGAACCCCAATTTATCCCAGGAAATTAGTGGCGCAAATATTTGGGGCAAACTCAAAACCGTAACTCAAATTACAGCAGTTGCCCTGTTAATTGCACCACTTCCGCCGATGTGGGAGATGCCATCCCTTGTCCTATTCTGGCTATCGGTTGTCCTTACCCTAATTTCTGGCGGAATTTACCTTGTGCCTCAACTGGCGGCTAATATTTGGTCATCTAAGGAGAAATCCACCTCCGCTTCGTGACGCCCAGATGCTACGTAATCGTTTTGGAACGAGTCCTTCAGCCCCGATATCAAGTCATATTCCGGTTCCCAATTGAGTTGAGTCTTGGCTTTATGGACATCGGCAAAAAAGTGTTGCGTCCGCAGGGGGAACGCTTTGCGCTTGCCAAAATCAAATTTTTTGGGATTGTAATGTAAGAGGTCAAACTCCTCTGGAGATTTACCCGCCGCGACAATACAGGCGTTTGCCAAGCCGTCAAAGGTTACATAGCGATCGCCCGATACATTATAAACTTGTCCAATGGCTTGCTGGTTCCCCAGTACCAGAGACATGGCACGGGCTAAATCGTTACAATGTCCCAGTTGTGTGATATATAGACCACTTTGGGGAATTAGGATCGGGCGATCGCGAACAATACGGTCAAAGAACCAGGCTTCTAAGTCATTATAGTTTTGAGGTCCATAGATATAGGTTGGACGAATCGCCGTAAAGGGAATTCCTTGGGCGTCTAGATACGCTTCCGTCTCATGTTTCCCTTTGTGACGGCTTTTGGGATCAACGGGATCGCCTTCTACATGGGGCATTTGGTCAGATTGTAAATAGACCCCCGCCGAACTCATATAGACAAAATGCTGTACTTTGTCTTTAAATATCTCAACTAGGGGTTGGGTGTCACTGAGTTCCCGCCCATTATTATCAAAAATGGCATCAAACGCTTCTCCTGACAGCTTTTCCTTAAGTTGGGTAGCGTCTTTGCGATCGCCGTGAATCTGTTGTACCCCTTCGACAGGGGCGGGTTTATTCCCTCGGTTGAACAGTACCACCTCATGTCCTTGTTCAACTAAGATTTTGGTTAAGTAGACTCCGATGAAGCGAGTACCACCCATGATCAAAATTCGCATGATTATCCTTTCTGTCTAATCCCGTATGGAAATTTTACGACTCAAAACCACTCTATCGATTTTAGCGCCACAGGAAAAGAACGAAGCACCAGAGAATTTGCCAATTCTAGAACGCAATCCCACCTTTCAAGACGTCCAGGTTAAGCCATCACGTAATCTCTTGATTGCCGAGAACAGAACATTTCGCTAAACTGGCTCAAGATGGGGAAATGTTAGTCATGGGCAATCGCTCTGATTTTTTTTTAGTCGGCTGTCTTGAGATATAATTCCGTATAGATTCTGTCCGATATCGATTAGGACAAACTAGATAATCCAATGGCAATTTTAATCCGGTTAACTCCATATTGGGAATTATGGCATCTTTGTCGAAGCTGAAGCAAATTGTCGCCTCATCTTCAATTACATGCAACTCTCGGATTACCTGAAACTTAAACAATATTCTTATTTTTTTCACCGAAAAAAATCCATTTTCATGCAGAAAAATTCCTAAGGGTAAAGAATCATTGTATACACTATCTATGACTCGTTGAAGACTTTTTTTTCTAACCAAAGAAAGTTCTAAAATTAGAGAGTACAATCCTAATCCATCAGTGCGGTGACTAGCCGCGACTAAATAACCTTTATTTACCCAGAAAAAATGATTGGTTTTGTTGGTCAAAGTTAACAAGCCTGTTTTTTTACTGCCATGTAAATATTTAATGATTTCAGCTAAAGAAAATTCCGTGAAATCGCCCTTAATGCTCATTAGATTAAACCCTTAAAAAAATCCCTGTAAAACCCATTGATTGATGCCAGCACACCACTTCCTAAAAATTAATTGATTGAGTGATAATGAGTGAGTACTGTTTCAGTCAATTACCGTTAATATTAATTCCTGTAAATCTATTTGTCATGAGACTTTAGGAATAGAAAAAATATCTCAATTCGATGATCATAGATAAATATAAATGGTGACTTATCACAAATCTAACTTATCCCTCCTTGTATAAGTTTTGTTTATTTCAAAAAAAAAAAAAAAGAAAGCATTGCTTATAAAAAAGACAAGCCTCTGGGAGGGAGAAGTTAAGTAGTCGGATAAAAGAAAACGGCACTGTATTAAGTGATGTAAACTGCCCTCAAACCCTTACTGTTTTTTCCTAATCTCAACCATTAACTTTAATAAAAGTCCACCTACTTAAAAAAATAGCCATACCCTCTACAGATTTTGCTTAAGCAAAAACCACAGTTCGATTTCCATAAACTAACACCTGATGACGTAAATGCAGGCGTACTGCCCTAGCTAATACCACCCGTTCTAAATCTTTGCCTTTGCGAATCAAATCCGCTACATTATCCCGATGACTAACTCGCACGACATCCTGTTCAACAATCGGACCAGCATCCAATTCTGGGTTAACATAATGAGCCGTTGCGCCAATGATTTTTACCCCACGTTGATAGGCGCGATGGTATGGTTTTGCTCCCGTAAACGCGGGTAAAAAAGAGTGATGAATATTGATAACGTGAGGAAATTGTGCCATAAATTCCGGGCTAAGGATTTGCATATACTTAGCCAGAACCACCAGATCGATATTATAGTGACGTAGCAATTCAAGCTGTTTCGCTTCTTGTTCGGCTTTATTGTCTTGAGTAATCGGAATGTGGTGAAAGTCAGCGCCAAACTGTTCGCTAATCGGTTGCAAATTGGGGTGATTGCTAATAATCAAAGGGATTTCCGCCGCAAACTCCTGGGCTTTTTGCCGCCAAAGTAAATCAAACAGACAATGATCTTGCCGACTCACCCAAATTGAAATCCGAGACACGCTATCCGAGAAATGAAGCTGCCATTTTGCCTCTAGGGGTTGGGCAATTGCCGCAAATGCTGGGTCAATCAACTCCCGTGGTAGGTTAAAATTATCTAATTGCCACTCAATGCGGGTGAGAAATAGCCCGGTGTCAAAGTCTGTGTGCTGGTCTGCATGAATGATGTTACCACCGTTAGCATAAATAAAATTGGCAAACTTGGCAACTAATCCCGGTTGATCAGGACAGGAGATTAGCAGCGTAGCCGTTTGGGGTTGATGCTTTCCCTTACTCATTTTCTTCCCTGTAGCTGAAATTCATCGCTGAGAATGCAGTGATTCTATCAATTTATTCAGTAAAAATTGTATAGGCTAAACCAGAAAACCCTTATCGACGCTTTCCTTGATGAATCCAAAGCCGATGACACCGCCAATCATTGGAATTACCACCTATAACTATAAGCCAACGGGAAATTTTTATTCCCCGGCGGGTTATACTCAGGCAGTCCAGTCTGCTGGAGGGATACCCATTTTGCTTCCGCCTGTTCAATCTGATCCTGCGGTGATCCTGAACCAGGTGGATGGGTTAATTTTTACAGGGGGGGGTGATATCGATCCCGATTTCTACAATGGTTCCCCTCATCCCACGATTTATGGCACTGATCCGGAACGAGATCAAGCTGAATTGGCACTGGCGAAACTAGCATTGGCGAAACAAAAACCTGTTTTGGGGATTTGTCGCGGCTTAGAAGTGCTGATGGTAGCGAGTGGGGGTGATTTAGTCCCCCATTTACCCGAGGAATTTGGGGAAGCTATCCTGCATCGAGAGGAAATGCTGAAACCGAGTCAGCATACGGTGCGGATTTATGCCGATAGCCAACTCTCTGGAATCATCGGAGAGGAAGAACTTACTGTTGTCTCTTGGCATCATCAAACCGTGCGTACAATACCTTGTGGCTGGCAGATTGTCGCCAAAGCCGAAGATGGCTTAATTGAAGCATTAGAACATAAACAGCATCCCTTTGCGATCGCGCTGCAATGGCATCCAGAACTCTCCCTCCCAGATTCCCGACATTTTGCCATTTTCCAAGCCTTGATTCAAGCCGCAAGCTTTGATCAAGACAAATTAAACCCGAAGAGTTTTCATTTGCAAACAACCGGCTGGGGATGTGGATAGGGGTGATTGAACCAGGGTTGTGGTTAGGGAGAGCGGGGGAAGCAGGGGGAGCAGGGGGAGCTTACAGGTGTAGGTTTTTTATTTTATGGTTGGGACAAGACAAGGCGGACAA
>CAZNNK010000280.1:0-7890 GCA_964574085.1 uncultured Coleofasciculus sp. | reverse complement strand
AAACCTAGGCTCTCAGAAGAACTCTGGCTGATTTCTAGCCAACGAATCGCACTTGCCCCACCATTACTGGCGAGAATCCAACACCAGACTTTGCCGACTTGCGCCCACTGGTTCTGTCAACATCTGCCATGACTAACTCATAATGAATGGCGCTAATCGGGAACAGCTTAAACAACTCTTTGACTACCCGTAGCTCTAGCTGTCTGTTGGCTCGAATTGACGGCGGCAGTTTGTTTTGCCTGCGGTTATTAAACCTGCATTGACGGTGGCAGCGTTGATCATAAGGCAACTTCCGGTTAATCCGTCTTCCCCGTCTGGATCGCCGCATGACCCGCCGTAACTCCATCCGTTCCTTAACCGTCTTGAACGGTAGAACCAGATGTCCCATCCAAAGGGTAAAGAGACTCGATTGAACCCCGATCCCTGAATAGTGTTTACCTGGATCTATGCCAACGGCTATAGGTTGGGTATTTTCAAGGGTTTCAAAGGTCAACTGAATGGCAAAACACTCTAAGTCGGTATGTACTACTTTTGCTTTACCGTTTCTTAGCCAACGTCTAGCACGACTAGGTTTTGTGGGCATTAACGGCTTGCCCGATTTTGAAAGAACTGGTACTCGTAACATGGTGATAAACCTCACGAGTGAAAGTATGTAGTCCCTTCCCGCCATCTCAGCTAAGATGTCTTGTACAGACGCGCCATGGCGCGTCTCTACCAACAACCCGACAAAAGGTTTTAGAGGTAATCCGGACTAGGGAAGTATCCGGATGTCTGTACCAAGCTGAGACTCTACGCGGTATTCAACGTTTAATGACGTTTGTCCGTCAATCCCTGACTTCAAGCGATAGCTAAGTCAGGGTTATTGAATTTTTCCCTGAGAGTTTGGGCAATTTGTGTCAATTGGATGTGATAATCGGGGAGAACCTCCACGGCTAAATCTCCGTGGGAGTAAGCCACAGCAACGTCTCGATCATTGGCAATCTCACCCAGAATATCGATGCCTTCGGCTTGGCAGTAAGTATACAAAGCGCGATCGCCGATCCCAGCCCGATTCACAATCATCCCAAAGGGAATAGCTAACACTCGCGCCATTTCGATTACCAGTTTCACATCATGCAATCCAAAGGGCGTGGGTTCGCTGACTAGAATCAGATAGTCCGCCTGTCGTAGGGTTTCCACCACGGGACAAGAGGTGCCTGGCGGCGCGTCGAGAATCGCAACACCTGTGGCGGGAAGTTTAGCTTTGACGGCTTGAATAACAGCGGGCGTTTTCACCTGACCGATATCCAATTGTCCCTGAACAAAACCAATGCCCTTCGCCGTTCCGGTTTCCACCGTACCAATCTCTTGGGGAACTTCCGCGATCGCCCCAACCGGACAGACGAGGCTGCACCCACCACAACTGTGGCACAGTTCCGGGAAAACCAGAACCGATTGATTCACTACCGTGATCGCGTTAAATTGGCAGATATCGGCACATTGAGCGCATCTTGTACAGCGATCGCGATCGACTTGGGGAATAGGCACCGTAACGCGATCGCGCTGATCTAGAGTCGGATGCAAAAATAAATGCCCGTTGGGTTCTTCCACATCACAATCGAGATAGGTTACGGCTACCCCCTGTTGCGCCAGGGTAACGGCAAGGTTCGCCGCCACCGTGGTTTTACCCGTTCCCCCTTTGCCTCCAGCAATGCAGATGGTCGTTCGTTGTTGATCCATTAACCGCTTCCTCCTGGATTGATCTAATCAGGACGACTGTTGCCATTGTTCCACTGCCAAGCGCACCGTCGCTGCTGTACTGGTATAGATTTGCACGCCAGCCGCCTCTAGGGTTTGAGTGGCTTTGGGTCCAAAACTCCCAGAAATCACCACCTGGGCGCCTTGTTCCACTACCGTGGTCGCTGATTGTACACCAGCGCCTCCCGACTGACTGGCGGCGGCATTCGGCAGGGCGGTAAATTCTCCGGTTTCCGAGTCTACCAGGATAAAATAGGCGCAGCGACCAAACCGAGGATCAAGTGGGGCATCTAGGGTATTGCCCGTTGAACTGATAGCAATTTTCATTATCCTCACCCTTGAGCAAAACTTTATAACACTATAGTAATATGCTTGAGGTAAATTGCCACAACCTTTCAGGCTGATTTCATAAATGACAAATAGCAAAGGACAGCGATACAATCATTTATCTTGGCTTTAGCTAACCCATCCGCTAATGTGATCTATCATGCAGCCCATCGGTTATTTTGCCGTTGAGCCTACTCATCCCGTTTTCTGCTTATGCAACTGTACACATCCCGGCGTCGAACCAAGATTGTAGCCACGATTGGTCCTGCTACCAGTCATCCAGAGATACTCAGAGATCTGATTAAAGCAGGTGCGACAACGTTACGGCTCAACTTTTCCCATGGCACTCATGATGACCATCAGCGTAGCATCCGCCTGATTCGCCAAACCGCCTTTGAACTGAATCAACCCGTAGGTATCCTGCAAGACTTACAGGGACCCAAAATCCGCCTAGGCAAATTTGAGAACGGTTCGATTACACTAGAACGAGGCGATCGCTTCACCTTAACCAGTGAACCCCTAATCGGCACTCAAGAGATCAGTTCCGTCACATACCAACCCCTCGCTGATGAAGTCCCCAACGGTGCCACGATTCTCTTGGACGATGGCAGAGTCGAGATGCGGGTAGAAGAGATTAATCGCGAGAAAGGCGCCTTACACTGTCGGGTCGTTGTCGGTGGTAAACTTTCTAATAGCAAAGGCGTCAACTTCCCTGGTGTCTACCTCTCCATTCGCGCCCTCACCGATAAAGACCGCCGGGATTTGATGTTTGGCTTAGACCAAGGGGTTGATTGGGTCGCCCTTAGCTTTGTGCGGAATCCTCAAGATGTCCTGGAAATCAAAGAACTAATTACCAGCGCCGGGAAAGATGTCCCCGTTGTGGTCAAGATTGAAAAGCACGAAGCCATAGAACAAATGGATGCTATCCTCTCCCTCGCCGATGGGGTGATGGTGGCGAGGGGTGATTTAGGGGTAGAATTACCGGCTGAAGATGTACCTATCTTACAAAAGCGGCTGATTACCACCGCCAATCGTCTGGGAATTCCCGTAATTACCGCCACCCAGATGCTGGATAGCATGGTCAACTCTCCACGCGCTACCCGGGCAGAGATTTCCGATGTAGCGAATGCCATTTTAGACGGGACTGACGCGGTCATGCTGTCCAATGAAACCGCCGTGGGGAACTATCCCGTCGAAGCGGTATCCACAATGGCAAAAATTGCCACCCGTATCGAACAAGAGGAAATTGTGCGGAACATGGAAGATACCCGCCGTTCAATTCCCAATGCGATATCTCAGGCGGTGGGTCAAATTGCCGAACAGTTACAAGCCTGTGCGATTATGACCCTAACCAAAACGGGTTCCACAGCACGAAATGTCTCCAAGTTTCGCCCCTCTACTCCAATTCTGGCGGTGACTCCCCATGTGGATGTGGCGCGACAACTGCAACTGGTGTGGGGAATTCGCCCCCTATTGGTGCTGGATTTACCCTCAACGGGTCAAACCTTCCAAGCTGCGATTAATGTCGCCCAGGAAAAACAGCTTGTCGCCGAGGGCGATTTGGTGGTGATGACAGCAGGGACATTGCAAGGGGTTCCAGGTTCCACGGATTTAATTAAAGTGGAAGTAGTCACGGCTGTCTTGGGTCAAGGGATTGGCATTGGTAAAGGGTCAGTGAGTGGTTTAGCGCGGGTGGCGTATAGTGCAGCAGAGGTGAGCAACTTTAGTCCAGGTGAAATCTTGGTGGTTCCGTCAACCAGTGCGGATTTTGTCGATACCATGCGTAAAGCCTCCGGAGTGGTGACGGAGGAAGATAGTTTAACCAGTCACGCGGCGGTGATTGGGATGCGTTTGGGAGTTCCGGTGATTGTTGGGGTAAAGACTGCGACTCAGCGGATTCGGGATGGGGCGATTATCACCCTGGATACACAGCGCGGTTTAGTTTATTCTGGGGCGATGGCGGCGAGTCCAAGTAGTAGTGGGGCGGTCATGGTGTGATTGCTGTAGGGGCGGGTTTAGGAACTTGCGTTTCGCGATTGATGATCACCTTTGTACAAAACCCGCCCTGACCAATTGAATTAACACACCTTCGAGTTAACATCGGTGGGTTACGGCGGATAGTTCAGTGAAGGGCTATCGCTTCGGTGAAAATACCGCCTAACCCACCCTACTGGACTGACACAGCTAAAATTGTGGAATAGATTTTACCGTTAAAATGGGCGCAAGTCTTTGCGCCCCTACAATTCTAATCCACCAAATAAGGTGTGTCACGCCACTACTCCTGCACGTTTATTCAAGGCTGTCGCTGTGTTTGATACACTTGTACAGGTCGATCAATCCCTTTGAAGCGATACTCATCCATTAGTTTCAAGTCTTGCTTGTGCGTCAGTAAGGTATAAGTATCTTCACTTAGCACACATTCCCCCGGCGGACAAATCGCTTCCATTCGCGCCGCCAGGTTAATGGTTGCGCCTAAGGCAGTATATTCGACCCGTTGAGAACTCCCGACATCTCCCACTACGGCTTTTCCACTATTCACAGCAATCCGTAATTGTATGGGTTCGAGTAATAATCCATTCGTATTGAGTCTATCTAAACGATTCAGCATTCCCTTGGCTGTCGCCAAGGCGCGGTCAGCATGATCCGGTTGAGATTCAGGAGCGCCAAAAAATGCCATAATACAATCGCCAATATATTTATCCAGGGTGCCATTAAAGGCAAAGAGTTCTTGCAGCATCTCCTCAAATAAACTATTGAGCAATTGAGCAATCTGGACTGGACTTAAGCGTTCTGAGAGTGCTGTAAAGCCGACAATATCGGCAAATAGGATACTGATTTCGCTTTCAGCGGCGGGTAAACGACCATCAGGTAAGGTGCGATAGGCAATCAGTTGCTGAACTACGGCGGGGGAGTGATAGCGTTCTAGCCGTTGGCGAATCATTTCTTCGCTGGTGAGTTTCTGGGTCAAAAGCCAGCGTTGTACACTCGATGCCACTAGGTTGGCTAAAGTGGAAAAAAAGCTGAGGTCTTCTTCGCCTTCTTGCGTCCAATGGGTGGACGAGTGATGGGCGTCGGCATAGAGTACCCCAACCACCTTATTTTCATCCCAAAGGGGAACCGCGATCGCACTGCGAATTCCTTTGTAAAGAAGACTGACTTCTCCCTCAAACCGTTGGTCAGCTTGGGCATCGGCGGTTTGAATCGCGACTTTTTCGGTAAAGACTTTTTGACAGATACTGCGACTAATCCAATGGCTGGACTCGGCTAAACTTTGCTGCTGATTGACGTTTCTGGATGCCGCATTGAGTAACTCTAATTGCCGTGAACCCGTTACATCGACCAATAAAGCAATTCGTTCGATGCTTTCGAGATAGCGAAAGACTACATCCTTGACCCGTGAGAAAATCGCTTCGATGGATTCCGCCGCACTTAAACCCTTGGCTATCTCGACCAAGTCCTTCAGCCGAGCAATGGTTGTTTCCTTGACGCTCAGTTCATCCCCTTTATCTTTCGCCTGTATCCATTGCTGTTGCAATTCTTTGACACTGCGAAGGATTGTGGCTTCTGCGGGTATCTGTTCGACGGGGATGGTTCGGGTTCGTCGCGACGACTCCGCTAAAACCACCACCAGGCTGACATCCCCCAACCAAATCACATCCCCGTTTTTCACCAGTTGCGGCGAGGTAATCTGGCGTTCGTTCAGTAGCGTCCCGTTTTTGCTCCCCATATCCTTAATCATCCAATTGTCGGTTGCCGTTTTCAACAGCCGAGCATGATATCGGGATACCCCTTCGTAGGGTAAGGTTAAGTCGCACTCCGGTAAGCGACCAATTGTAAAGACATCCTGATTGACTGTCACCGTTTTTTCGGTATTTCCTTGGTGCAGGCGCAGTTTGAGTTCAGCCATACTTAGATACGTCCTGGAAGCGAATATGGGGCGCAAAACGTTTTTCGATAATCCTCATCCCGTAGATTAATCTTAGTGTATTGATTTAGGAACACCTCTTAGGGGTGATCAAGCCGTCATAATTATCAGTTATCAGTAGAGACACTTCCACAGAACGTCTGTACCCCGTCATAAAATGCAGTATTTTCTCCCATGAGTTACTTGTTTTGGATAGAGACATGCCATTCTATGTCTTTTTAGCATACAGTCAAATCCCCGTTCCAATCGAATGAGATAAAACCTCCACAATCCGGATACCATCGCTTTTGCGGTGAAAAACTGATTAAGCTAAACGTTTACGCCCGGGCAGCGATCAATATTATAATGATAGGCGCATTACTAGACCAACGTTACCAAGTGGTTCAGGTTCTAGGGCAAGGTGGATTTGGTCATACGTATCTGGCACAAGACACCCACCGACCTGGTAATCCGACTTGTGTGGTTAAACACCTCAAACCTGCCACCAGTGAACCGGACTTTCTGCAAACTGCCAGACGCCTGTTTAATGGAGAAGCTGAAACCCTGGAAAAGCTTGGCACTCATGACCAGATTCCCCGGTTGTTAGCTTACTTTGAGGATAACCAAGAGTTTTACCTCGTCCAGGATTTCATTGCCGGACATCCCCTAAGTGTGGAATTGCAGCCCGGTCAACGTTGGCAGGAAGACCAGGTGATTCAACTGTTACACGAAGTTTTATCAATCCTGGAATTCGTCCATAGCAATCATGTTATCCATCGAGATATCAAACCGGATAATTTAATCCGCCGCGCTATAGATAACCAGCTAGTTCTGGTTGACTTTGGCGCGGTCAAGCAAGTCAAAATGCCATCGATTATGGCTCAAGCCGCCGTCAGTGACACGGTGGGAATTGGTACGCCCGGTTATATGCCTAGCGAACAGGGACAAGGTAGACCCCGTCCTAACAGTGATATTTATGCCTTAGGCATGATTGCGATTCAAGCGCTGACGGGGTTAAGTCCAACTCAGTTGGTTGAAGATCCGGAGACGGGGGAGATCATCTGGCAACAATATGCTCAAGTGAGTCAGGGATTAGCCATTATCATGACTAAGATGGTGCGCCACTATTTTAAATATCGCTATCAGTCGGCAACTGAGGCGCTGCAAGCACTCCAGGCACTTACCCATCCTCACACACCCCAAAATTGGGCAGTCCTGGTTAACCATAAGGGACGTTTTTATCTCACCGAAACGTTTCGTTTTCTAGGGAAACTGACAAAACCTTCGGTGAAGGCATCCAATAACGCTAACCCTGCTAACACTTCCCCACCCTCTACCATCCCAGCACCTCAATCCGCGAATTCTGATCAGAATACGGTAACGGTTGCTCCGGTGAATCGTTCCCGATCGCCAGTCCATTCCTCATCTCACCCGAATCCGATTACTCACTCGCCTCGCACCTTATCCATACTAATCGGTGTCGGCGCGTTTACTCTAGGCGCGATCGCGATTTCGGGGATTAACCGATTATCAACTTCGCCGACGACACCGCCAAATAACGTGGAACTCGCCCAGAATCAACTTCAATCTGAACCGACAACCCATCCACCTCAACCTGAATCCCCAAGCCATTCACCTCAACCTGAACCGACAACCCATCCACCCCAACCTGAACCCGCCCAGAGTTGCGTCATTGTTACCACACCCACCAATTTACGCTCCTTGTCTGGACGCCAAAAAACGGGGACTGTTCTGCAAAAAGATACTCAACTAACGATAACGGGAAAAGAAGACAACGGTTGGATCGAAATTAGTGAACCCGAGCCGGGTTGGATCTGGAAGCGCCGGACAAAAAATACTTGCCCGTCCAATTAAGGTGTTTTTCGGGTTAATTGGCTGATTATTGCTCTGGAGAATCGGTG
>CAZNNK010000279.1:0-7891 GCA_964574085.1 uncultured Coleofasciculus sp. | reverse complement strand
TATACCAAGACAGAATTACTTATGGGTAGGTTTGTCTAGGTTTTTAGAAGCGGTTAAGACGGTGAACTTTTCCGGAAAATCTCGAATTGGTACAGGAATTGAGTTATCCTTTGCCTGTCATCCTTCCCTAAACGAATAGTGTTAGGAGTTTATTATGTCTACTGAAGCCATTCCCGTCAAACCCGCTGTCTTAATCACGATCATCAGTGAATCTGTGCTGAAAGAGCGGTTAATTAAACTGCTCAAAAGCAAAGGGGTAACTGGATATACCATCAACGATGTCCTCGGTGAAGGGGGTCATGGCAGACGCATGGGAGATATTGTCGGGTATAACACAAATATTGAGATGAAAAGCGTTGTCTCGCCAGACGTCTCTGACGAAATCTTCCAAACCTTAGCCGAAATGCGGAACGATCATGCCTTAATTGCCTTCCGTCATGATGTAGAACTGTTGAACTAATGAGGGCTTGCTGTACAAAGCCGAAACCCTTAAAAATAAAGGTGTAGAGGACAATCAAAGGAACATTGAAGTGCAAGGTTTTGATGCCTAGACGGTCAAAAACCTTGCAATGCAAGCCTAAAAGTTCGGCACCATTGTAGAGACGTTGCCTGCAACGTCTCTACATAAATGATGTGTCTTAACAGCCATGGCGGTTGCTATATTTCCTTATTATCGAACTCGATGAAAAAGGGGAAATGTAGCGTTTATTTTCCAATCGATAGAAAAATAGGGAACTCCCTCAGAGCTAATAGGGATTTTGGACACTTGATGGGCGATTAAAAACAGACAGCGTATAGCCAATCCCCCGGATGGACGTTGGCAGAATATTCAATTGGCGCTATGATTGACACCTAAAATCAGTCAAATGCTTATACAATAACCGGAGCAGACTTCAAGACAGCGCCAAAGACTAACAGGGCTAAGATAGGATGTCACCGGGATTGTCCCACGCTGGTTATATTGTCCTATTCATGCCTGCAAGCAAGCTGTCCGGATGTTTCCCACTTACTGATGGAAGCGTGGATGGTCAAAAGTGTTTCCATAGCTACTTTAAAACCATAAGTATAGAGACTACCTTCGATTGGACTATAGTTTCAGTTAAACGTGATGCTCCCCAACCCTGATGTGATGACAGCACGCCCCTTTAAGAGCCAACCTCCTAATTCAGCGAATGGCAAACCCTATATTGCGGCTTCTGACAGAACACCCGTTTCCGCCCTGAAAGAACTTGTGGCTTGCCTACACCGAGAACAACATAAAATCCAAGATTTGTTAAGCTCACTGGGATTTGCCCTACGCAGCTTCAACAATTTGAATCAATTTTTAGAATTAATTCCCTTGATGTCAGCACGAGTCACCGATACAGAGGGAGGTGCATTGGTTTTATTGAAGCCAAACGGTAAAATCCGCCTAGAACAAATTCATTGCCAAGACAATCAAGGGTGTCAAATCTTACGTCAAGCACTCGAACAAGCAAGTCAGGCGATCGCGGCTCAAGGCAATGAAGATGGAAAAGTGACCATGAGTCCAGAACAGTTAGACGCGATCTGGGCATCGTTTGACGATCAGGTCAATCGTGATTTAGACACAGATATTCGGTTATTTGGCACACCGATTTTGATTAAAAATGTCGAACGCGGGCGCTTGTATGTGTTTACCGATGACCTAAACTATAACTGGACGCCAACCCGACAGAAGTTAGTGCGGTTAGTTGCCGATCAAACCGCCGTCGCGATCGCCAATGATGAATTGACGGTAGAACTTCGCAAAAAAGAACGCTTAGATCGAGAGTTAGAAATTGGTGCGGAAATCCAATTACGCCTCCTCCCCCGTCAATGTCCGTCGATTAAAGGAATTGAACTGGCGGCGCAGTGTCAGACGGCAAGTCGAGTCGGTGGAGACTATTATGATTTTATTCCCACCAACTACGATCAGCTTCGTCCAACCCAACCCGGTGAGAATCAAGCGCTGGATCAGCACAAAGCCTCTGTACCCTGGAGTGTGGTCATTGGTGATGTCATGGGTAAAGGTGTTCCCGCTGGCTTAATTATGACTATGACGCGGGGTATGCTGCGAGCAGAAGTGCTAAACCGTCATACCCCTGCCCGTATCCTGGAACATTTGAATCGGGTGATGTATGCTGATTTGGAAAATTCCAATCGATTTGTCACCCTGTTTTATTCGGAGTATGATCCTCAAACCCGGATTTTGTCCTATAGCAATGCTGCCCATAACCCCCCTTTCTTATGGAAAGCGTCCACCCATTCCATCCAGCGTCTGGATACCGATGGGATGCTGATTGGCTTAGAGGCAGATTCTGAGTATGAAGATGCTCAAATCCAACTTGATGTGGGAGACACGATCATCTATTACACCGATGGATTTACCGATGTCGCCAATCAACATGGCGATCGCTTTGATGAGGAAAATCTGATCGAAGCCTTTAGGTGGGCGTGTGAACATCGCCAAGGCTCCAAACCCATCCTAGATTACCTGTTTGAGCGGGTGGGACAGTTTATGGGCGGGAAAAACCGTAACGGAGATGATATGACCTTGGTCGTGTTGCAGGTAAAATCTTCCGAGTAACCTATTAAATGCAAGGGAATCATCGCCATGGCTGTTGTGGAAGTGCAAGTTCTAACGTCTGTTGTCAATAGTCTCAATCCCCTGATTGATCTGGTAAGTCCATGGCTAACCGATGGACTGGTGTTCGCCCAGCAATTTGAAGATCCCGATGTTTTGGGTCAAATTCAACAGGCGTTTAATAATTTCATTGAATCGGGTCAAGTCTGGGCATTTTTGATTGGTCTAGTGATCGGCTATATTTTTCGGGGGATGAGTTCGTTTGGGTAATTGGTCTTTTGTCCTTTGTCATTGGTGAAGAGGATAAACGATAAAAAACACAGGATTCATGCAGCAGGCGCGGGAATAACTCACCCGTTAACAAGAGGCGAACAAGCAACTACTATAAACCTGGCTGCCTTGGAGCCTTCTGCCTTTTTGTACTAGGAATCGGTATTGTGACGGAACAAACAACGTGGAGTCAACGATTTGAATCGGCACTTCATCCGGCGATCGCACAGTTCAATGCCAGTATTGGGTTTGATATCGAGCTGATTGAGTATGATCTGACGGGTTCGGTGGCTCATGCGAAGATGCTTGCCCATACTGGCATTATTTCAGCCGCTGAAGCGGATCAACTGGTGAACGGGTTAGAAAAAATTCGTTCAGAATACCGCCAGGGACTATTTAATCCCGGTATTGACGCCGAGGACGTTCATTTTGCCGTGGAACGACGCCTCACGGAACTTGTGGGCGATGTGGGGAAAAAGCTGCACACGGCGCGATCGCGAAATGACCAAGTGGGTACGGATACCCGACTCTATTTGCGGGATCAAATTCGCCAAATTCGGACTCAGTTACGAGAGATGCAAGGGGTTTTACTGACTCTGGCTGAATCCCACGTCGAAACCTTAATCCCCGGCTACACCCATCTCCAACGCGCCCAGCCGTTGAGTTTAGCCCATCATTTGCTGGCGTATTGGGAAATGATGCAACGGGATTGGCAACGATTGGGGGAAATTTACCAGCGGGTGAATATTTCTCCTTTGGGATGTGGGGCGCTAGCCGGGACGACATTTCCGATTGATCGGCACTACAGCGCCTCCTTGCTCAACTTTGGCGATGTTTATCGTAATAGTTTAGATGGGGTGAGCGATCGCGACTTTGCCATTGAGTTTTTGACGGCGGCGAGTCTGATTATGGTTCACTTGAGCCGATTGTCAGAGGAAATTATTCTCTGGGCGTCTCAGGAGTTTGGCTTTGTTACCCTCAAGGATAATTGCTCGACAGGTTCGAGTATTATGCCACAAAAGAAGAACCCGGATGTGCCGGAATTGGTACGGGGCAAAACGGGGCGGGTGTTTGGGCATCTGCAAGCCATGTTGGTACTGATGAAGGGATTGCCGTTGGCGTATAACAAGGATTTGCAGGAGGATAAAGAGGCGCTATTTGACAGCGTGAAAACCGTTAAAGGATGTCTGGAAGCCATGACAATTCTGTTACGGGAGGGGTTAGAGTTTTGTCCTCAACGTCTCGCCTCAGCCGTGGCGGAAGATTTCTCCAACGCTACCGATGTGGCGGATTATTTGGCAAGCAAAGGGGTTCCCTTCCGAGAAGCCTATAACTTGGTGGGTAAAGTGGTGAGAACTTGTTTAGGGGCGGGTAAACTGCTGAAAGACTTAACGGTGCAAGAGTGGAAAGAAATCCATCCTGCCTTTGAGGAGGATATTTACGACGCGATCGCACCAACTCAGGTGGTTTCTGCCCGTAATAGTTACGGAGGGACAGGATTTGAGCAAGTCCGACGCGCTTTGGCGGAGGCTCAGGAGCGGATGGTAGGTTTGTAGTAAGCGCTTTAGCGCTAGATGGCACTAAAGTGCCGACTACGAACGAACCCAGGAGCGGATGGCAAGTTAGTAGTATGTAGTAAGCGCTTTAGCGCTGGATGGCACTAAAGTGCCGACTACGAACGAACCTTCGGCGAAAAGTCAGCACCAGATTTAACCCAACGTCCCAGATTCCGGTACACTTTGGAATGGTTCATCCTATTAAAAGTACTAGCAGCAATAATGGAGATTGGTCAAAAAGTTCAAGTTTGTCGTCTCAGAGACCGGGTGTCGGGCGATATCGTGAATAAACTAGGGAAAGTGGGCATCGTCAAAGACTTTAAAATGACAGATGGCAGCGGTGTCGGTGCGATCGTCGAGTTTGACGACAACACGGCAACCTGGTTTTTTGAAGATGAACTCAAACCCGTCAGTTAGTGACGACTTCCCCAGCAGCGTCCAACAAAATCATGGCTTTTATTCTCACCTTTTTAGGCAAAGGCGGCACCGGTCGCACCACAATCGCGATCGCGGCGGCTAAAAAGTTCGCAAATCTTGGTCAGCGTGTCCTTTTAGTCGGGCAAGATCCCACCCCGGCGTTTGGATTGTTACTGGGAACATCTCCTAGGGCTGATCCGACGGAGGTGGAACCGAATCTGAAAGCGGTTCAGCTTCAGTCTACTCTCCTCCTGGAACAAAGCTGGGACGAGGTGAAAAAGCTAGAGGCGGAGTATTTGCGATCGCCAACGCTGAAAAATGTCTATGGTCAAGAATTGGGCATTTTACCGGGAATGGATAGTGCGTTAGCCCTGAATGCGATTCGCGAATATGACGCCAGTGGTGAGTATGATGTGATCATCTATGATGGCAGCGGCGATCAAGCCACTTTGAGGATGCTGGGGATGCCAGAAATTCTCAGTTGGTATTTTCGCCGCTTTCGCCAAATCTTTACCGAGTCGGATCTGGGTAAGGCGATTTCTCCGTTTATCCAACCCGTTACCAGTGCGATTCTCAATGTGACCTGGACACCCGACGATTTTGCCAATAAACCGACTCAGCAAACTAACCAAATGCTGGAACAGGGTAAAACCGCTGTGGCTGATCCGAATCGGGTGGCGGCGTATTTGGTGACCACGGGAGATACGGCGGCTTTAGCGACGGCTAAGTATTTCTGGGGAAGCGCCCAGCAGGTTAATCTGACGGTGGGAGGGGTTCTGTTGAACCAAATTCCCGCAACGGATACGTTAGCCGCTGAATTTGCCCCGTTAACGGTTAGTGCTTTGCCTCAGTTATCTCAGGTGGCTGACTGGCAACCGTTAATGGATGCCTTGCCTGATTTTAAACAAGCGATGCAAGCGCCTAAGGCTATTAGCATAGATGTGGCAAATCGTCAAGTCAGTTTATTTTTACCGGGCTTCGACAAAAAGCAGGTGAAACTCACCCAATATGGTCCAGAGGTGACGATTGAAGCGGGCGATCAGCGGCGTAATATTTGGCTTCCGCCCCAATTAAGCGGTCAAGCTGTGAAAGGGGCGAAGTTCCAAGATCAGCGTTTAATCATTTCGTTCTGATTGTCTTATGTCATTCGTCTTATGTCATTCGTCATTCGCCGGGGCGGGTAGGGTGCGTAGGGTGCGTAGGGTGCGTAGGGTGCGTAGGGTGCGTTAGCGAAGCGTAACGCACCAATTCAAAGGAGTAACGCACCATTTCAAACGATAATAGTTAAACCTGCCTCTACGTATCGGTTAGGGCGGGTTTTGTACAAACCTTACCATCAATACCCATAAGGAAATCCCTAAACCCGCCCCTACAAATTTAAAATTCAACACTCAAAACTCAATACTCAAATGTCTAACTCTCCCTCAACCGAACAAACCGATAAAACGGGTAAAACTCGCCAACTTCTAGGCATGAAAGGTGCCGCCCCGGGTGAAAAATCGATCTGGAAAATTCGTCTCCAGTTAATGAAACCGATTACCTGGATTCCCCTCATCTGGGGGGTTGTCTGTGGCGCGGCGTCGGGCGGTGGATATACCTGGACACCGGAAGATATCCTGAGAGCAGTAACCTGTATGTTACTATCGGGTCCGTTGATGGCGGGGTATACCCAAACCCTGAATGACTTCTATGATCGCGAATTGGATGCGATTAATGAACCCTACCGCCCGATTCCCTCTGGGGCAATTTCGGTGCCTCAAGTGGTGACTCAGATTGTCTTGCTATTGCTGGCGGGTATCGGTGTGGCGTATGGGTTAGATCAATGGGTGGGTCATGAGTTTCCCACGTTAACCTGTTTAACGCTTTTTGGGGCGTTTCTCGCTTATATTTATTCAGCGCCGCCCTTGAAGCTGAAAAAGAATGGTTGGCTAGGAAACTACGCCCTCGGTGCGAGTTATATTGCCCTTCCCTGGTGGGCGGGTCATGCTTTATTTGGGGATCTGAATTGGACGATTGTGATTCTTACCCTGATTTATAGTCTGGCAGGTTTAGGGATTGCGGTGGTGAATGACTTTAAGAGTGTGGAAGGCGATCGCCAATTGGGGCTGAAGTCTCTCCCGGTGATGTTTGGTGTGGGTACGGCGGCTTGGATTTGTGTGCTGATGATTGATATTTTTCAAGCCGGGATTGCGGGATATTTAATTAGCATTCATCAAAATCTCTATGCGGCAATCCTGTTGCTGTTAATTGTGCCTCAGATTACATTTCAGGACATGTACTTTCTGCGATCGCCCCTGGAAAATGATGTGAAATATCAAGCCAGCGCTCAACCGTTTTTGGTTCTGGGGATGCTGGTTGCAGGGTTAGCGTTAGGTCATGCGGGGATTTAGGATTGAATTGTAGAGACGTTTCGCTGGAACGTCTCTGTTCGTCTCACATTGATTCATTTAATAGCCTCTCAAGTTCTTCTGGTGTAAAGGGGTTTTTCCCGGCGCGGAGTTCATTAATCCAGCCTTGCACTTGTGCTTTATCATCATTATCATCGTCAGTCAATTCAAGATAGGCTTGAAAATCCTCAATGGCTCCTGCTGTATCCCCAGTTAACCCCCTAGCAAGACCGCGAACACCCTTATAATCAGGCTCAAGGGTTACGGCTTTTTCACAAGCATTCATTACCTGAGTCGCCTGTTGGTGCAAACTACCGAACCAACAGAGATTATTCCAAGAATAGGCAGAAATTTCTAGAGTGGGATCTAGTTTTTGAGCTTGGGTGTAGGATGCGATCGCTTCTTTTATTTTCCCCTGTCGTGCCAGTTTTTCTCCTTCTTCTACCTTCCCTTGTGCGGCAAATTGGTGGGCGACAGCTTTGGGTTCGTTGTCTTTTTCGTCTTCTGTATCTGGATTCAGGTCAATATCTGGGTCAAATTCTAGGGCTTGGGTGTAAGATGCGATCGCCTCTTGTACTTTCCCCTGTCGTGCCAATTTCTCTCCTTCCTCAACCTTAACCGCTGCGGCAAATTGGTGGGCGACAGCTTTGGGTTCGTTGTCTTTTTCGTCTTCTGTA
>CAZNNK010000278.1:0-7900 GCA_964574085.1 uncultured Coleofasciculus sp. | reverse complement strand
TGACCCACTCGCAGAACCGATCCCACAAGGATGCGGATTCGCGACGTTGTAATGTGGTTGTCATGGTTCGGATAATTGCTTTTGATTTCAGAGCCGAGCTCCTATGTGAATAATCATAGGTGAATTATTAAGCTTTGTAAAGGTAAATGAGGATTAGCTTTTCTGAATGAATTGATAAGCTGGACTTATGAGCTATGTAGAATTATTCTTCTAGGTCAGATTCCCGCTGTTTTTCCTGTAAGAGTTTTTCCTGTAGAAGTTTTTCTAAATCCTCGTTTTTGAGGACTTCCTCAATCATCTCCCTGACTGTATCTGACATGGTGATGCCTTTGAGGTAGCAATACAGTTTGAATCGTTCTTTGAGTGCCTCAGGTAACCGAAATCTGAGATAGTCGTCTCTTTCTTGCATTTGTTGTCTGCTGAATGTCTGACATTATTGGGGTTACTAGATGCGCTAGATCTAGCTGGGTGCTGTTATCACAGCGTTATCAATCATAACATGGTGGCAAGCGGATTGCGGTCAAACTATTTTTTTACTGAAGTAATGCAGTAATGCAGTAATGCAGTAATTACTGATTTACTCTTCCCCAAACCTGCTACAAGCCCCTAAGAGACCCCTCCCTAGCCCTCCCCTGCGAGGGGAGGGAAGCGGAATATATTCTTTATTTGAAGGGGGACGGGAGGGGGATCTAATAGGGAAGGGGGCTGGGGTGGGTCAGTATTGAGTTGTACCGTAGACGGTGGTTCCGTCTGGCATGACTGCTAGTTGCAAGTCAGCCCCCTGGAGATTAGCGCCTTCTAAGGTGGCATTGAGCAAGTTCGCGTAGCGCATGTTGGTATTGCTCAGATTTGTACCTGTGAGGTTGGCTTCTGTCAGGCGTGTTCCGTACAGACTGGCATGACTTAGGTCGGCATTTTTGAGCGTGGCACCGATTAGGTCAGCATCTCGAAGCTCAACCCGGTGCAGTGTCGCATTGCTTAAGTCAGCGTTGTCTAATCTGATATTGAAGAGGTTGGCTTCTGTCAGGTCGGCATTTTTCAATTCACTGTCGTGAAGGTCAACTCCGTCTAGGTCGGCATTTTTCAGGTTGGCTTCATTGAGACGAGCGCCACTCATTTTGGCATCTTTGAATTTGGTGTTTGTGAGGTTGGCACGGGAGAGGTCGGTATTTCTAAAATCAGCGCCGCTCAAATCTAGTCCACTTAGATCGATTTCTGTGAGGTTACACCCCCGACAGCGTTTGGTTTTCAGAATTTGTTCGACGCTGACTTTTTTGGCTTTTAGCGGTTGAATGGAATTTTTTACTTTTTCAAGTTGTTTGTTAAGGGGTGAGCTAATTGTTTCCTCTGGTGCGAGATAAAGGGCGAGGGGTAATCCGATAGCGGCTAATATTGTGGCGAAAATTAAGAAGGTTTTGAAATTCATACGCCCAGCTTGCCCCGGAATGAGTGATGAGATGTCTATTTACTTACTTCAGAGGCTGAATCCCCTTTCCCGTATTGGGAGCTTAAAGTTTTGGTAAATTCAGCTTGTGTTTTTTTAGGGGTGGTAGAAAAAATGCTGATTTTTTTCGACATCTTTGGGTCATATTATTTAATGTTTGGAGGAACTGAGGAAGCGGGAAGAGCCATTTTGCTAATGGAGAGGAAGAAAAGGCAACGGCTGCTTTGGGGTTAGTTTACTGAAGGGCGATCGCGAGAATTGGCTGGTTGGGGAAAACCCTACCTTTAAGTAAAAGTCTCTACACTGTCATGGGGTTGGTTATTAGGCACAATGATAGTGGGTCTGAAATTGGTTTCGACAGGTTAGCGAAAGCGATTCCGTGACTCAGGCTGAGAGTGAGTCTTCTCTCATAAATCAAAGGCTCAAAAAAATAGTAACTGCGAACAACATCGTTCCTTTTGCTCGTAAGGCTGCTCCTGTTGCTGCCTAATAACCTCTAACAAAGGTACGAGCGTCTGTAGTTCGACTCCGTTAAGGACTATGGATTCAACCCCAACGGATGCACTAGCAAGATTCCTCTGGTTGATTGCTAGTTAAGAGATAACCAGAGAATCCCACCATCCGGGATAATGGATGGTTCTTGCCCTGAGGATGAGAAGGGCTAAGCCTGTGAATGAGCGGTGAGTGAATATCTGATCTGGACAGCAGTTCGACTCTGCTCAGATCCATTTGAAAATTGGTTGAACCCTGGTAGTGATGTATCTGCCAGGGTCGCCTTTTTGGGAAATAGGGATGCGATCGCTTGATCTGGGTGTTACTCATGAGTGAGTGCGATCGCGTACATTGCACTCTTACAAAATTTTCCGGTAAGGTTGGTTATTTCAGCCAAAATTATCTACTTAAACATTTTTTTGATAACTGTCATAGGTAAAAAAAGACGGTGGGGGTAATCCGGGAAACGAATGAAATCATAACGCTCGTAGAAAGAGCGGGCTTTATCATCTTTGGCATCAACTACCACAGCCATTGAAGCAATTTCATTTCTCAGGCTTTTATAGAGAGCGTCCATTAAAAGAATCTCTCCTAACCCTTTGCCCTGAAAATTTTCATCAACGGCTAACCGACCGAGGAGAGTAGCGGGGGCTGCCGGGTATTTGGGGAGCTTATTGCGGATCTCAGGCGGCAAATCCCCCATGTTGATGCCAACTGAAGAGAGTGTGTAATATCCAATAACAGCGCCAGAATTTTTTTCTATCAAAACATAAGGTGCAGCCATGTACTTACGTGCATCTTGTCTAGCTTGACGCTGAAGATAAATATCTAATGACTCACTACCACAAGAAAAAGCCGCTCGGTTATGGTGTGAACCAAGCGGCTCAATTGAATAATCAAAGCTATCAGACATGAGAGTTTGGATAGATTGGCTTATACACCTAGTTTTTGTCTATAGCGTTGAGCTGCTGTCCGCAGCTTGTCACTTGGTTCGGGGGGATTGAGTAGGGCTTTGACAAAAACTTCTCGATCTTGTGCGCTTAGGGTCATTATTTCATGTTCTTGAATAACTTGCTTTGCAGCATCAAGAACACTGGCAATAATAAAATCTGTTAGTGTTCGCCCTTGGATGTCAGCCGCCTGCTGAAATATTCTTTTTTGCTCTTTAGTGACACGGGCTTCTAGGCGTTCATTTTTACAACGATCTGTTTTAGCCTTTGACTTTTTGCTTGCCGTGTTAGTCATAGTCGTGGGGTTCCTGACACATAGTTTAAGTGTACGGCTATTAGCCGGACATGGCAAGACTTGACACTCCCCGGTCTAACCTGTCTAAAGATGCGATAGATGCGATCGCGTGGCAGTACTTGACCCCGATAGATGCGAAATATAGTTTTTAATAAAATATTTGATTAACTGCTTTATTAAATCCGATGGGAACCAAGATTAATCTTGAGAATATTCACCAGCTTAAGCTTGAAACGTTGCGACGTGAGATCGGTATCGGTATAGAGCAGCTTGAGAACGGTCAGTACACCGAACACGAGGAGAAGTCTCTGGAAGCCTTTTGTGACGGAATTAAGGCAAGAGGACGGCAGAATAAAAAGTTCTACTAACTCAGCAACACGATCGCACCTGGAGCATGATCCACAACCGCGATCGCGTGAAGAGTAACCGCGATCGCGTACATTGCACTTTATCAAATGCGAAGGTGAAAACCCCCGCGTTTCAACCGGGGGATGAAACCGAATTTTGACACGCTCAATTGCCGCAAGGTTTAACCTAACAACTTCAGTTGTGAGGAGCAACTTCAGCTAAGTTATGCTATGCTAGTCAGCATAAGCCTAAGCAAAAGACGATGATAGTTTTTGAGTTCAAAATCAAGGCTAAACAGGCTCAATACGCGGCTATTGACGAGGCAATTCGGACGGCACAGTTTGTCCAAAACAAATGTTTGCGATACTGGATGGATAATCAAGGTGTCGGCAAATATGACCTCAACAAGTATTGCAGCGTATTAGCTGGAATGTTTAGCTTTGCTGGGGAACTCAATTCACAGGCACGTCAATCATCGGCTGAACGTGCATGGAGTGCGATTAGTCGGTTCTACGAAAACTGTCGGAAAAAGGTTAAAGGTAAAAAAGGTTTTCCTAGGTTCAAGAAAAATTGCCGTTCGGTTGAATACAAGACAACAGGATGGAAATTGTCAGAAAACCGAAAAGCGATAACCTTTAGCGACAAGAAAGGAATAGGACGGCTCAAGCTCAAAGGTACTTACGACCTAAACTACTACCAACTTGACCAAATCAAGCGAGTGCGATTAGTCAGACGTGCTGATGGCTATTATGCACAATTTGCGGTTAAATCTGACGTGCGAATCAAGACCCAACCAACAGGGAAAGCCATTGGCTTAGACCTAGGAATTAAATACTTCCTGGCTGATTCTAACGGCAATACTGAGGAATCACCTAAGTTTTATCGTCAGGCTGAAAAACAGCTCAATCGAGCTAATCGGAAGAAATCTAAGAAGTACCGCAAAGGAGCCAAACCACAGTCAAATAACTATCATTTGGCAAGGAAACGATATGCTCGGAAACATTTAAGAGTAAGTAGGCAACGAAAAGAATACTGCAAGCGAGTTGCATATTCCGTTATCCAATCTAACGATTTGGTAGCTTATGAAGACTTGAACGTAAAAGGGCTGGTAAGAAATCGTCACTTGTCTAAGTCCATCTCTGATGCTGGCTGGTCTACATTCAGACAATGGCTAGAATACTTTGGGTATAAGTATGGGAAAGTAACGGTAGCTGTTCCTCCGCATTACACCTCTCAAGACTGCCCAAAATGTCATCATCGGGTTAAAAAATCCTTGTCTCAACGAACCCATGTATGTAGAAACTGTGGGTACGTTGAAGACAGAGATGTTGCCGCTAGCCTAAACATCCTTGAAAAAGGATTAAGTACGGTAGGGCATACCGGAACTTACGCTTGGGGAGATTTGCCCTCTTGGACGATTGGAGCAATCCTGTCGTCTAACGGTGGGTCTATGAACCAAGAATCCCCGCGTCTTTAGACCGGGGAGTGTCAACTACTTCCTGTTTAACCGTGATGGAGTTCGCCACCCAGAGGGATGGTTTAAAGTTTGCCTCGAAGATAATTGGGCTGGAAAAGAAGAAGAACGGCATCAACTTCGCGTTCTGTGGTCTACAGAGGGGTTATTTGAAGCCATCCGCTATTGTAATCAAAGGATGGGGATGGCGTGACTGGTATTTTCTAATTCCAATAGTCTAAAACGGGTAGCGATCGCTTGATCTGGGTGTTACTCTTTTTGAGTGCGATCGCGTGCATTGCGCTTTGGCATACTCATTTTCTCAACCAGGAAGCGTATATCAAGCCGTTTCTGATGTGGCTGTTGCTGAGTGCGTCGCCAATCTGAGCGTTCTTCCAGGTCGAGTTCTTGGCAAATCACAGGACTTAGCCTTGTATCGAGACAATTGGATATATTGCTTAGTTTTTTGCCAGCCTTGCAGCCAGGATTTTGGCACAGAGGCATTTTGTCTCGCTGGTGGTTGTAGCCTTCGATTACCATCAAGGCTAAGTGATTCTGGACAATTCCCGTGTCATGACAGCAAAAGCACTGCCAATTGGGATACCACGCAGGTTTATCAACTCCTGGCTCCTCTTCGGGGCGCATGGGTTGGCGGGGGAGCTTCGGTCTTTTTCTCAGCATACTTGAGACTCCCTGTTATCGAGTTCGGGCCAAATGAGATTGTGAGCGTCTGCCCAATCGTGGAATGCTCGACGCTCTGGTTGGTCTTCCTTTGGAGCCTGTAGGATGAACGCCCACTCGCCTTTTTCCCGCATCTGAGCGATCCAGGAGTCTCGCTGCGGGTGGTTTGCCCAATCTTTCGTGGGGGGTAAATTTTTGCCCAGAGGCGTTTTTTTGAACTGCTCGTAGAGTTCCAGATGGTGATTTTCAACCCACTTTTCAGGTAATGTCGGCGGTTTGGGCAGCTCTGCTGCTTTCTTTAGTCCAAACTCGAAAAATTTCTCTCTCTCGCTGTCTGAGAGAGAGTCTTTAAAGTCTTTATAAGTCTTATAGATCTTAGAGTTGCAGGGTTCTTGCTGCGTAAGGGTTTCAGACGCCGCGTGGTGCGTGACGATCCGCTGTGGTGCGTCATGATCACTCGTGGTGCGTGACGATCCACTGTGGTGCGTCATGATCACGCTCGGTGTCTCATCGCACCCTGGTGTCTCATCACACCCTGGTGTCTCATCGCACCACAATCCTCTCGACTTGATGACAACCTTACAAGTCAAAATATCTGCATTGATAAATCCCCTTTTATCTAACTCTTTAACCGCTCGGCTGACCGTCTGGCGGTGTATCTGCTTGCGATCGCTCGACAATTCCCTGGCAATCTCAGCACAGTTGATTTCTAGTCCATTCCCATAAGGATCGAGAGTTCTGAGGTAGTACAGCACATCTCGTTGGGCGGGGGTGAGTTCATGACAAGCTTTCAGCCATTCGCTGTGCTGCAAGGGGTAAAATTTGCCCGGAACCTTCGTATTCTGCGTCATCTTTGCTATTTTTGATTTAACTGATTGGTGAACCAATTCGCTAATTAGTTAAAATAATTATGGTTTATTATTCACTTATACGTGAATAAATCTTTATAAAAGTTTACATGGCTAAACCCATAACGCCCCTTTTAGAATGGCTGTGCGATGAGCAAGGCAATATCTCCGGCAAAGACTTAGCCGAGGTTTCAGGTATTGCACCGCAGACTTGGAGCAAGGTTAGACAAGGCAAGCAGGATTTGTCGAGTGATTTAGTCTGGCGGGTAATGTGCGCGATCGCATTGCTTCGTCCCAACTCTGAGGCGGCGCGAGTCGTGTCTATCGTAGAGGGTAAACCGTCTCAGGCTCATCAAAGCATTAGTGCCAGCCTCTCCGAAATGATTAGGATTGCGGACGAGGAAGAACTGGAAGCTGCCATGTTGCAAATTGTCCGTCGAATGTTCCGGCGTCAAACAGTACATACGCGATGAAAGAAGCGCCTGCTAGGATTTTTTTATGGACTTGAGGAAAGAGTTATTTGATGCAGTCGAACGATGTGGCTTAACAGCGAAGGAGTTAAGCCAGCGCTCTGGCGTCAGCGAGGCTCAGATTTCTCGCTTTCGTTCCGGTGGAAATATAGCTTTTAGGAATTTTCAAAAGCTGGTTGATGGGTTACCGCCTGGTGCGTTCCTCCCGACATCCTCTGATTCGCAAACTAGCGAGGAAATAGCTAACGCGCTAGAGCGGCTAGCTCAAGAAGTACGGCGTCGAGTTAAAGAAAAATCCCCTAGTACCAGTGAATCCACTGATTCGGAGCTACAAGAAGCACTGGTAATAACGAAATGTAAATAAATTAAGTTTAGAGAATCTCAAAAATTTGCGTAAATTCGCACAAACATTACAGGATCTTGCTGTCTACGCTGGATGTGTAGACAAAAAGCTCGAACCCAGACTGAAGATGCAATCAGACACAAGCCGTAATTCGAGCGAATAAAAACTTTGTTTCTATAACAATCGTAGCTTCATCTGGGTTCAGTTTTTATTTATTTTAAAATTAACATGAAGAAAAATAAAGTATCTCCAAATAAAAACCTTGCTCAACTCCGAGTCTCAGATATTCTGCAACTAATTGCTCAACTCCGAGTCTCAGATATTCTGCAACTAATTGCACACCTCGCGGCGGTTCTTACTCTGAGTAGCGGCATCTTGAGTGTTTATAATACTCTAAACAATGAAAATTCTTCAGTCCCAACGCCAGCACCTACTGTCGAATCTGTAACTCAAGAAACTCCATCACCTAAGTCCACAACAAAGTAGTGGGTCAGGGATAAGGGGAAAAGGTCATTTTACCTTCCCCCTACACAATCAATACCGCTCCCAATACGGCTGAAAACCACGCCGCTTCAA
>CAZNNK010000277.1:3514-7908 GCA_964574085.1 uncultured Coleofasciculus sp. | reverse complement strand
CCAACGCCAGACATTGCTCCTTACGAGCCAGATACAGCAGGTTTTCCCCTTCATTCATGATTGCTGCACCACCGGTGGGCATTTCAAAGACTTGCTTTTTAGAGCTAGTCCAAGTGATCGCATATTTTTCTTCCACTTGGGCTTTCGTCAACAAGCCACCGGTGCTACCGCCAAAGAGGGGAGGTTTGCCAGATAGAGTAGGCTGTCCTGCTGCAGCGGGAGCCTCAGGAGGCTGTTCCTGTTCATGTTCCTGCATGTTTTCTTCTTCTGCCATAACTGTCTCTCTCAATCGTGTATAAGAAAATAGGGCATTTAGGGAATGTTATCATTCCGTTCCGCTTTATTTTGTCACTTTGTCAAGAACTGTTA
The DNA here is from genome assembly GCA_964574085.1 of uncultured Coleofasciculus sp. GTDB lineage: Bacteria > Cyanobacteriota > Cyanobacteriia > Cyanobacteriales > Coleofasciculaceae > Coleofasciculus. Next base: position 7,539 of record CAZNNK010000277.1, on the reverse strand, counting down.
CAGTTAGTAATGAATTCTTTGTCATAAGTCTTGAGTGATTGGTGATGAAAACCAGTTCCTACGGGGAATCCAGCGAATTTGAGGAATCTGAGAACGCTTCTGGGTTAACCTCAGAGCAGTACCGCCAGAAAATGCAGCGACGCAAGCAGGTTCAGGAACAACGTCTGGCGCAAGCGTCAAGGGAGAAAGGGTTAATTATTGTAAACACGGGGAATGGCAAGGGGAAGACGACAGCCGCCCTAGGGATGGTTTTGCGATCGCTCGGTCATGGGTATCGGGTGGCGATCGTCCAGTTCATCAAGGGCGCCTGGGAACCCGCAGAGAAGGCGGCGTTTGCGCCGTGGACAGTCGCCGCCAATGGGGAGATACCTCAGTTGGAATTTCATGCGATGGGTGAGGGGTTTACCTGGGAAACACAAGATCGGGAACGAGATATCAGCAAAGCCGAAGCCGCCTGGGAAAAGGCGCTGGAGTTTATCCGCAACCCTGAGTTTCGCTTAGTGCTATTGGATGAAGTGAATGTGGCGTTAAAACTGGGATATTTAAATGTTGAGCAGGTATTGGCAGGGTTAGCCGAAAAGCCCGCCATGTCTCACGTTATTTTAACCGGACGAGGCGCACCGAAACCCTTAATGGAACAGGCAGATTTAGTCACCGAAATGACCCTGGTGAAGCATCCGCTGCGGGAGCAAAATGTTAAAGCGCAACCGGGAATTGAATTTTAATGGATTGGCTTACGCCCGGTTTAACAGTAAAAATCTCATCCCCAATTGTAGGGTGCGTTAGCGTTCGCAAAGCGTTCCCGAAGGGTAGCGTAACGCACCTTTACTTAGGGCTTGCTGCACTGTTCCCTGTTCCCTCTCCTCACCACTTATTCAGCAGATCCTACTTAAGCTTATCGGTTGGGTTGCCTAACTGAATAAAAGGCTAAGGTTCCCTTACTACAAACCCAATTTAAGCGGTGACTTTTTGCTTAGACCAAACGCCATTTTCATCTTCTTCATACTGCTGATGAATGGTTTCCCACGCGGCTTGTTCTGCCTGGATTGGGTCTTGATTCTCATCGTACACGCTATTGTAGCGCTCGATAAAGGTGTTCTGAGCCGCTTCAGACAGATGCGATCGCACTTCGGGAGATAAATCGCTGGGATCACTGCATTTACCGGGACAGGGGCGAGGTAGCGTCATATCGCTGGTATGGATTTCTTCCCCACCTGCATTTTGCATTAAGAGTTGGTATTCGCCTGATTTTCCGGCGGGAACTTCTACCATCACTAGAAATTCACCTGCTTGCAGTCGGGTTTGGTAAATTGCTGCTTTTTCTTCTGACATTCCTAACGCCGCCAGAACCGAGACTAAACCTGCACCAGCACCGCCTGCTAGCGCACCACTGGCTGCGCCTAAGAGTACAGCACTCAGGGGACCGGCTGACACCACAGGACCGACAAAGGGAATGAATAAAACACCCACCCCGGTCAACAGACTTAAGAAGGAACCAAATAACGATCCAAAAATTGCCCCGGTTCTGAGTCCGCCTAAAATAACATCTTTTTTACTGATAAATCCAGCAATTCGGCTTTGAGATTGAAAATTCTTACCCATCACCGAGATATGATCTGAGGGAACGCCGCGATCGACCAGGCGTCGGACTACGGTATCGACTTGATCTTGCTCCTTAAATACCGCAGAAATCGTGCGTTCGGCTCTATAATCATCTGCCATGTAAACCCTCCATAAGTGTCTTGTTGATTGGTTTTGCTAAACTACAAGGTTAGGGAATCTACCCCGCCTCTTTCATCATTCTTAGGGTTGATCCCATATCTGGCAGTGCAGCCTAAGGTAGTATGCCATAGGAATTCCCTCCCCTTGGCAAGGGGAGGGTTAGGGAGGGGTAAAATCCAGTTACCCCCTTTTTGCCACTACACAAACGTTCGTCCCCTTGACAAGGACTGAATTATAACGGGGGTAGGGAAACCGGATTGAGTATTAAGCTGAGGTGCATTTGAATTAGGTATTACCCGTTCCCTGTTCCCTGTTCCCTGTTCCCTTTAATAAAATTGCTGAATTCATTTCACCTTAAATTAATCGCCTGTCTGCTGATGCTAATCGATCATCTGGGACGGGTATTTTTCCCAGAAGCAACGATTATGGTTGCGCTTGGACGGTTGAGCTTTCCCCTGTTTGCTTGGCTAGCGGCACAAGGGGAAAACTATACGTCAAATATTTGGAATTATGTCTTTAGGTTAATCCTACTGGGAGTTATTTCGCAACCGATTTATTCTCATGTTTATTCCTTAATTTTCTCAGCAACGCCTCCCCTGAATATTTTGTTCGTGCTGGCGGCTGGCGTGACCACGATTCGACTCTCGAAGCAGGTTAATAACGGTCTGCTGAAGGGGGCGATCGTTTTATTGTTTACCACGATTGCCATCGTTGCTCGTTTCGAGGCAGGATTTTTTACATTGCCACTGGTTTATATAATGTCAAAGTTTCATCCCGGACAGTTTAATTTTAAATGGTGGGTGGTTTATATAGTACCGCATATCCTTTATGTCGCCCTTGGGGGGAGTGTTGTTGAATTGGCTGGAATTATTGCGCCTGTATTTATTTACCTCCATAATGGGGAAGCCGGAATAAAAACGCGATGGTTTTACTTGTTTTATCCGGTTCATTTGGGCGTAATAGCTGGAATTAAATGGTTTTTAACGATGTATTGAATTGATTAAGATGAAGGATAGGTTTTGTCACACCTGTAGGGGCGGGTTTAGGAACTAACACGACTTGTCACCCATAACTGAACAACAAAACCCGCCCTCCTTTGTGCAAGCGGGTCGCCCCTACGGTTTCCGGATGGAATTTTAATCCATAAAATTAGGTGTGTCATGTCCCTACCGGGGTTAAATTTACGCCTCAAAATCAATTTTTGTCCCCGTATATTTCGGAACCCAACCCTCTGTCGTTGTGAAATAGCGCACCGCTTTCACCCGTTGAGATGGCGTTAAATGAAACCAATGTTCTGTATTCGCCGGGATATTAATATATTCTTCAGGCTGCACCGTTAATTCAATTTGAGAACCATCGGGACGGACAAAACCAAACACCCCTTCACCCGCGACAATGTAGCGCACTTCGTCATCGGTGTGGTAGTGACAACGGTCAAATTTTGATAGCATTGCGTCCAGATTAGGGATATCGGGATGCAGCACAATTAAATCGCGAGACTGATAACCTGCGGTTTGTTTCAGGTGTTCAAAATAGTTATCCAGCGCTTGCAGGATTTGTTCCTTTTCTTCATCAGTTAAAGAGTCTTGCGCCAACAGGCGGCGAATCTCTGGGTTATCGCCAACTGACCAATGATTCAGTTTTACATTCAGGGCGGCTAATTCCTGGGTAATGTCGTTGAGTTGGGTGTAGGTTGTACCGTCTTGAAGTTGTAAGATTGCCATAACGTAGTTCTCCTTGTTCGTTCGTAGTCGGGGCTTTAGCCCTTGATCCGATGATTTTTCTGTGCCTAAGCTTAATCTATCAAATTCAGGACTTACGCAGGGCAAAGGTGCGTGACGCGACCCTATCACACCCTACTGATAACGTTAATCGGTGTCCTCTTGAATCAACGCTTGAAATCGTGGATCTTGACGAATGTTATCCAATTCAGAATCCGTTTTTGCCACCTCTCGGCATTCATCAGGATTCAGCGTGATGGCTTGTTGTAGGTTTTCTAAGGCTAGGTCAATTTGGTTTTGCAATGCCAAATAGCAAGCTTTTTTGTAAAATGCATTAGCGTAATCTAGTTTAATTTCTAGGGCTTTATTACAGGAAATTATGGCTTCTTCAAATCGTCCTAACTTATACAGGGCAAAACCTCGGTTATCCCAGGTTTGATAGTCATCAGGTTTAAATTGCAAGGCTTTATTGTAGCTAGCGATCGCTTCCTCTAATTGTCCTAAATCATCTAGGGCAATACCCCGGCTGTACCAGGCTTCATGGTAATCAGGTTTAAATTGTAAGGCATTATCGTAGCTAGC
>CAZNNK010000277.1:0-3414 GCA_964574085.1 uncultured Coleofasciculus sp. | reverse complement strand
GGGCATTACCCCGGTTGTTCCAGGCGTCAGGGTAATCAGGTTTAAATTGTAAGGCTTTATCGTAGCTAGCGATCGCTTCCTCAATTCGTCCTAACTGATCTAGGGCAATACCTCTGGCGTACCAAGCCCTGTAGGAATCCGGGGCAATGTCTAACGCTTTTTCCCAGCAAACAATTGCGTCTACCCAATCCCCAGCCATAGCTTGCTCATATCCTTGGTTCCACCAAAACTCATCTTCCCCTTGAGATAATTCGGCTAAAGCCAACTCGCCTTGACTCTCTAATTTAAACAAGCCAGAACGCCAGTCAAAGAAGTCGGGGGCGCGGCGGTTGAAATAGGTAAGGGCAAATTTGGGTAAGATAAAGACAAAACAGATATTAAAATGATCGCGAAATGATTCTCGCTGTAGGTTCAGATGTCCTAATAGGCGAGGTACAGAAAACAAGGAATAGTTGCGACGTTCTGTATAATCTTTGATTGCCTTTTCATAGTCATAAATCGAATGTTCTAATCCTTGAATAAATAAGATATCAATATTATCCAGATTCTGTAATTTGGCGATTTCGGCATAGAGATTCTCAATCGGTTCGGTGAGACGTAAAACATCGATTCTTTTTTGCGGTAAATCTTTCCTAATATCCTCAATTAATTTCTCGGCGGTGGCGGGAGTACAATCAACAAACAGCAAACCAAACCCTTCTGTCCAACTCAAAGAACGCCGCAGGGCTTCATATTCGTCCTCGGCGTCGCCTTTGTCGTCTTCATCCCATTCGGTCAGGTTTCGGATCATTGCTGTGATGCTGATGTATTCTGTTCAGATACCGTAGGGGCGCACCGACGTGCGCCCTAATCCTAACACCGACGTGCGCTCGGTTTAATTGTCAAGTTTATGCCACTATTTTACCAAAATATCAGGTGGGCAATGCCCACCCTACTGGCTGACTTTGGTCTCCCCCTTTTTAAGGGGGACGGAAGGGGGATCTGGGGGCTAGGGTTGCAAGGTTAAATTAATACAGATGAATGTCTGCTCTGCAATACGATGATAGGCTAAGGTTCCCTTACTACAAACTACGAACTACAAGAGTTGATTCAATGCGGATTGAAAACGCTCAATCCCATAAATTAGGGGATGGACATCATGCCACACTTTAATTTCTCCGCCTTCGTCTAAATATCGATATTCTAAAATACAGCGGTTAAATAACAGTTTGCGATATTCATCTTGATTTGGCATCTGTTTGGTTTTGGCAACCTGTGCCAACATCATCCATTCCGGTTCATTCACTGCTGTGCGATAGGTTTCCCGTAACTCCGTAATCGCCCGACGCACGGCTTTTTTTGCGATGGGTAAACGAGGACTGCGTTGTAAACTGGTTTTCATTAATAGCATTAAGTTTCGCACATGACCGCCACTAATTAAACAGAGTTGTTCGACGGTATTGGTATCCTCAAATACTTGTTCTAGGGTTAAATCCTGGACACTATGGCGAATGCGTTTATCAATTAATTCCTTTAACTTATCAATTCCTTTGGTATAGGGTTCGCCTGTGGGTTGGCGTACCATGATCATCGGCAAAACTTGGGCTTTACTGTACCGATCTTCTAACACAGTTCCTCGATCGGAATACACCATGGAAATCGGCACGGTATAAATGGTATGACAGTTTAATTTACTCAGTTGCTCACAACGATCAATAAAAATCTCATCATGATTACTGCGTTTCCCATTGGGTTCATATATCGGCACAATCCGATCTAAGTTATCGGCAATTACAACTAATTCGGAACAACCCCAAGGTAAATTGTGTTTGGCATCAGTGATAAACTCATTTAATGCCTCAATCAAGGATACCGTATTCGCATCCACCTGTTCGCGAATCTTTTGCCGGGTACTGGGAACGGCTCTTAAATTGGCAGTTAATTTGGCAAATTGTAACATCTGAGTTTCCAGATTCAAACTCTCAAATGTCACCTCAGTTAGCGCCAACTCTTTTAACGAATCCCAGCGATATTTCAGCCAATTTAATAACGGGTCAGGTTTAGCATTATCTTTCAAGGCTTCTAATAACCGCCGCGTACAAGCGAGTAAAATATCCGTATATTGGGCATCTTCTGGGTCAATATCCTCATCATCAGCGGCAAAGTACACGACATAATACTTCTGTTCTTCTAAGTCAGCTTTCAGCCGCAGTAATTCCGTTGATTTTCCCGCCCCCCGATGTCCCGCATAGAGATTACAAGTGACTCGATCTGATAATAAAATCGATCGCCCTAATTCAATTAAAATATCACAATCGCCCCGCACCTCTTCACAATCCACGTAAGTTGGATCACCAGGGGGTAAGGGGCGAAAGGGGTCAAAGGCATTAAAAATTCGTTTTAATATCTGGAAATCGTTCATGGTTGGTCATTTATCTTATGTCATTGATGCCGTTCGTCTAACTTATCACGGATTAATTTCGCTCAACACATCGCGAATAAACTGACTATATTGGTCTTTCATTGGCAGATTTAACTCCTGTCGAATCCGTTTTCTGGTGGCTTGGGTTGTCTCGCCTGTTAGGGGATTCAATCCCGGCTTTTGGTAGGATTCCCAATACAATCCTACTCCTCGTTTATGCCAGTTGGGTAGATGATTGAAATTAATCCCATGTTGGAATAACAGTTCATTCTTATCCGCCACCGACAACCGTTCTAACTGTGATGTGGCTTGTCGGGCAGTTTTGCCATCATTCCGCAAACACCAATAACTATGAGAGTTTAAGGCATTTCTGTGGGCATCTTCTTGTCGCCAACGAAAATAATCAACCACTATTTCAATTGTCGGTAATTGAGAAATGCGACAATCAAAACACGCCACTGTCTCCAGTATCAATGAAAATTTCGCACTGGCTTCTCCAGCTAATACGGAGTTTAGCTTGCGTAATTTGCGATTAAAGGCAGATTCAGCACCATCAAAAAGCAGTGATATCTCATCACTTTGAGTATACCCATAGATAACCTTTAACCCACAATTCATCAGATGTTCTACGGTGAGAATCATCGCATCTCGAAACCGTTGATCAAAAGGGGCTTTAAATGGATGCACGTCTCGCGTTAATCGAGTAAACCCGCGCCCATCTAACCGTGCTATCATATATAATCCCGGCAAAACGCAGTGATCATGAGCAGTTTCATACACCCGCATTTTGGCATCCAGTTCATCGAATTTCATTGGTATTTCAATAGGAATCTGTCAAGACGTACCACGGCAATGGTAGGGGCGGATTTAGAAACAATTGTAGGGGCGGGTTTAGCCACATCCATGTCAACTTCAGGTGAAAGCTTTCCTTGTGAAACGAAAGAATTTTGTTGCCTTAACCTTTAACCCCCCTTAATCCCCCCTTAGTAAGGGGGGAAACTTTCCCTCCCCTT
>CAZNNK010000276.1:0-7918 GCA_964574085.1 uncultured Coleofasciculus sp. | reverse complement strand
CCATCTCCCCCATCTCCCCCATCTCCCCCATCTCCCCCATCTCCCCCTGCTCCCCCTCAATCCCCTTAAGCTCCGCGCCTGATCGCTCGTTCCACCTGCCGGAATTCTTGCTCAAGACGATCTTTGAGCTTCTGGGGTAAGGGACGATTGGGATAGGAGCTGTAGTAACCCGCTAGAGAATTGAGGGCTGTTCTCATCGTGGAGAACGAACTCAGGTTAGCGACAGAGCCATCTCGACGATATCGAGAAATATACTCATTAATGCTTTGACGCGCTTGAGACTGAGTCTCTGGCTTATCAGGCGCATCCTCTGGTAGTTCAATAGCCGCCCTCAAGGATTCCAAGGTAGTCAGAGTATCTTGGCGATAATTGCCAACCAAACCTGTACTACTGGACGAACACCCTGTTAGTGCGATCGCTGCCACGAGGACAAGGGCAATAAGATGGGATAAGTAGCGCTTCATAAGCATCATTCACCATAGACAGAATTTTCAAAGTAAAATCGATCCTAACCCGGATTGGTGATCCATAGTTTTGAGTTGTGAGGATTTGAGTAGGGGTTTGGTAACCAAACCCCTGAAAATGTTACCTTGTTGCAATGGTCGCTGTACTCCAGAGGTGTTCAAAATGGATTCAAAAACAAACGACGTCAAACATATTTCATCCCAATTACTCGCAGGTATGTTGGCTAACCCCCATATTTACGCCACCATCAGTGATGAGGGACACCAAGGACAGCTAGAACAGAAACTGATTCTGATGGCTGTGGAGATGGCAGAGGACTTGATTGACAAAACTGAACGTCGTCATCCTTGAGCAAACCAGTTATCTGAAGCAGCACTATGGGTTATACCACCTACTTCAAGGGAACCTTCAACCTCGACCAACGATTATTGGATAGCCAAGTTCTCTATTTACTGGCATTTGCCAATACGCGACGGGTTAAGCGGCATGTTACCGTGCTGCAAAATGCGCCTGATCCTGCAAGAGTTGCCGTCGGATTACCGTTAGGAACAGATGGTGGCTATTTTGTCAATCAGCACTGGGATGAAAACCACGACGAGATTTCAGTGGTTGACTATAATCAACCTCCCTCAGATCAACCTGGCTTGTGGTGTCAGTGGATTCCTACCTCCGATGGCAGTGGAATTCAGTGGGATGGCGGTGAAAAGTTTTATCACTACATCGCTTGGTTACAATACCTGATCCTTCATTTCCTCCAACCTTGGGGGTATCGGTTGCAGGGTGAAGTCAACTGGCAAGGGGAAGATCCTGCTGATCAGGGCGTTATTCAAGTCGAGAATAACCAGGTTGTTTTGCCTGCAGGGATTGATTTTCTCAAGGAAGCAACTGCTGCCATTGCTGTACCCCATGGGGTGATGCAAGGATTAGCAGCAATTCAAGCTGTCAATAAAACGGCTTTATATAGTTGGTTAGCAGCTGAACAAACCGCCCTTGAGTTAGGATACCCGGAAACTGCCGAGTGGATTCAATCCCATCTGGAACAGTATATCCGTGGGATGAAGCGAGGATTTGTTGAGGACGATCAAACTTAACCGAAACGCCCGCTTACATAGTCTTTCGTGGCTTCCTCCTTGGGATTTTGGAAGATATTTTCGGTTTCATCGTACTCGACTAAATACCCCTGTTTCCCCCCCTTTTCTGTGGCTCTGGCATTGAAGAAGGCGGTCATGTCGGCAACCCGTGTGGCTTGCTGCATATTGTGAGTCACAATCACAATACTATACTTTTCTTTCAGTTCATGCATTAAGTCTTCAACCTTGAGGGTGGAAATCGGGTCAAGAGAGGCACAAGGTTCGTCCATTAATACCACATCCGGATTAATCGCGATCGCCCGGGCAATACACAACCGCTGCTGTTGTCCCCCAGAGAGTGCCATCCCATTGGTTTTCAGCTTATCTTTGACTTCATCCCATAAAGCGGCAGCGCGTAGGGAACTTTCCACCAATTCATCGAGGTCACCTTGGTAATTATTCACCCTGGCACCGTAGGCAATATTGTCATAAATTGTTTTGGGAAATGGGTTGGGTTTTTGGAACACCATACCAATTCGCCGTCGTACTTCTACCGGATCAACGCTCTTGTCATAAAGGTTCTTCTGGCGATAGTAAACCTTACCCTCAATGTGAAATCCGTCGATTAAATCGTTGAGACGGTTAAAGCAGCGAATTAAGGTACTTTTACCACAACCCGAAGGACCAATCAGAGCCGTAATCCGGTTTTTGGGTATGTCCATAGATACCCCCTTAACGGCTAAAAATTTGCCGTAGTAAATATCTAGGTTTTCCGTGCATAAAACCGTTTCCGTTGATTGCTCATTACCTTGATTTTGATTGGCAACTTTTTGATTTGATTCCATAATAATTACCCCTGAATTTTAAGGTTACATCCTGCTACGATAACTGGATTTTAAGGTTTAGAGTTTGAACTTTCATCTCCCATTCTATATAAATAGGTTAATTGGCTAATTCATAATTCAGTAAATGCTTTTCCGGGTTGCCCAGCGAGAAATCACACTGGTTAATAAGACCAAAGCGACAAGGAGTAAAGAAGCCGCCCAAGCCAATTCTTGCTGATCTGAAAAAGGCGAGGTGGCAAAATTATAAACTAAAACGGACAGGGAGGCAGTCGGCGAACATATATCTATGTCTAAAGACCCGTTGCGAAACCAGGGCGAGTAGAAGCTGAATAGAGCCGTAAAAATTAGTGGAGCTGTTTCACCGGCGGCGCGAGCAACTGCCAAGGTGGTTCCCGTCAGGATGGCGGGTAAAGCAGCAGGAAGCACCACTCTCAATACCGTCTGATATTCCGAAGCTCCCACGCCCACAGACGCCCAGCGTACATCCTTCGGCACGATTTGCAGGGCTTCATCGGTGGTTCTAACGATAATCGGTAGCATCAATACCGCCAGGGCTAAACCGCCTGCAAATGCGGAGAAACTGCCTGCACAGGGGAGGAACTGCAGTCCGACCACGACAAGCCCGTAAGCAAATATCCCGGCAATAATTGAAGGAACACCACTGAGGACGTTAGTGGCAAAGCGAATCCAGCGAGCAATTGGACCCGAACTAAATTCTGATAGATAGACGGCGGCTAAAACCCCAATGGGAACACTAATCAACGCCCCAATTGCGATCAAAATCAATGTGCCGAGAATGGCATTGCCAACGCCGCCACCCGATAAACCCGCAGCTGGTGGCAATTCTGTAAATAAGTTCCAGTTCAGGCGGTTAAATCCTTTGATGATCACATAGATAATCACCGCAAACAACGGGATCAGGGCAATAACCAGGCAAGCTCCGGCTAGGATGGTCATCACGATACCAAATAGCGATCGCCCACTCGTATAGGAACGAGTAAAACTGTGAGTGGGAAACCCTTCAGGTTGTTTATCTTGGGGATTCTCTGACATAAAATTTTCAAGTTTTGAATTTTGATTTTTCACCCTTCACTGTATTCGAGGGCATGGCGCATGAGTTTTGAGTTAACCTAAAACTTCTTAACTTGGCGCACAATCAACTCCGCCAGGATATTCACAATCAGGGTTAAGAAAAATAGCACTAACCCGGCATACATTAAAGCCGCAACCTGCAATCCTGAAGCTTCAGCAAATTGGTTAGCCAAGAGGGACGCAATCGTATTGGCTGGGGCGAGTAGAGAAAAATTAAGTTGATTGGCATTACCAATCAGCAAGGTCACTGCCATGGTTTCTCCCATCGCTCGACCTAGCCCTAGCATTACGCCACCGACAATGCCCGAAAATGCCGCCGGAATCAGAACCCGAAAGATGGTTTGCCAACGGGTGGCTCCCAACCCTAGAGACGCTTGTCGCAGATCCGGAGGGAGAGACGCCAGGGAATCGCGAGAAATTGCCGTGATAATCGGCAAAATCATCACCGTTAAGATAATCCCCGCCGGAAACATACCCACCCGCGTGGGTTCGGTGCTAAACAGGGGAATCCAGCCAAAGTTGTTATGTAGCCACTCCTCAATTGGGATCAGGATTGGTACTAAAACATAAATGCCCCATAGTCCGTAAACGACACTGGGAATCGCTGCTAACAGTTCCACCATAAATACCAGCGTTAGCCGCGCTGATTTGGGCAGAAAGTCTTCGCTCAAAAAGACGGCGGTGCCAAGTCCTAGAGGTACGGCAAAAAACAGTGCGATCGCGGAACTCACCAGCGTCCCATAGATCATCGGTAGCGCCCCATAATTGTCTTCTACGGGGTTCCAGGCGCTTTTGACCAGAAAGTTCAGTCCAAATGCCCGAATCGCTGGCAAAGCTTCTATGCCCACCGTGATCGCGATGAAGATTAAAACGGCGGCGACTGACAGCGCCAAGATGCGAGCCAGCCAGACAAACCCCCGATCCGTCGTTTTTTCACGACCTGATCGTTGGGGGAGTACTGCTGAATGGGACTCAGCTTGTGTGGTCATAATCGATTAGAGTGAACGGATTGATTGAGAATTGGGGAAGAGTGGATTGGGGAAGAGGGATATTCTCCCTCATCTCCCCTATCTGTGTGAGTTACTCACTAACTTCGATATCATACTCTTGGCTAATCTGATCAGCCTTCTCTGCCACTTTTTCCCGCACATTTTGCGGCAGCTGCACATACCCTAACTCAGGGGCAATTTCTTGACCTTCAGTCAACGCATATTCAATCGTGGCTTCCAAGGCTTTAGCGGTCTGAGGGTCATCATACTCCTCGTAAGCCAAAAGCCAAGTGTAGGTAACAATGGGATAGGATTCCTCACCTTCGGGATCGGCAATAAATGCCCGGAGGTTTTCTGGCAGAGTTACAGCTTCTAACGTCTTGGACGCCGATTCATCACTAGGCGTGACAAAATTCCCCGATTGGTTTTCCAAAGCCGCAAAGTTGAGGTCATTCTGCTTGGCGTAGCCGTATTCGACATAGCCGATCGCACCATCGGTTTGTTTAATCTGAGCCGTAACCCCTTCATTTCCCTTGGCGCCAACCCCGGTGGGCCACTCAACGGTTTTGCCTTCCCCAACTTGCTCTTCCCATTCCGGACTAATCGCACTTAGGTGTTTGGTAAAGACGCCTGTGGTACCACTGCCGTCAGAACGGTGAATCACGGTAATGGACTGATCGGGCAACTCTACACCCTCGTTTGCCGCCGCAATTGCCGGGTCATTCCAGTTGGTAATGTTGCCCAGAAGAATATCCACGTACACATCCCGTGGCAGATTCAGCTCTTCTACTCCTCCCAGGTTGTATGCCAGGACGATACTGCCAGCCGTTATCGGCAGCAAGAGAACGCCTCTATCGACTTGCTCGATTTCTTCGTCCGTCATCGCCACATCGCTAGCGCCGAAGTCTACCGTACCTTGAGTGAACTGTTCCACGCCAGCGCCACTACCAACCGATTGATAGTCGATCTGAAGTTTCGGATTTTCACTATTGAATTCTGCGAACCAGCGCTGGTATATCGGTGCTGGGAACGATGCACCCGCACCGGTGAGATCAACAGGTTCAGCCAGGGCAAGTTTGTCGCCCTCTCCACCCATATCAGTTTGAGCGGTATCTCCACCTGTTGTATCCGTTCCACCTGCTGTGTCCGTTCCTTGATCTCCTCCGCACGCCGCTAGGCTAACGGCTAGAGCTAGCACGGAAACTGAGCGCACTACACGAGCTGGATTGATGAAAGCGAGTCGGAACACCATTTGACTAAGCCTCAAAGACAGTTACACTACGGTAAGTCTCTTGCAGGATACCCCTTATTCGTAAAGAGAAGGTTAACAGGTTGCAATTGAATTTCCGTAGGGATTTGGTTTCCAAACCCCGGTTATTAATTTTGGTTCCCTGATCAATTATCGGGTAAGACAGAATTGGTGCGGAATGCCCGATATAAGGTATAGTGTTAAGTTGCGGTTCTATCGGTTGTGACATCACGACCAAGCCGCCGACGTGCAAAGCGAGGGTCAAAGCGTGGTTCAAACGCCATTACGACAGTCTGACAATTCACTCCATCCGGATGCGGCAAATTCCCCAGCTTCCGTACCAACGTCAGTGCGAGACTGGCTCAACGCTCTCGCCCAACGGATTATAGCAGGCGATCGCATCAATCGAGAGGAAGCGCTGAAACTGACGCAGGTAGAGGGACAGGAGAATATCTTGCTCCTGTGTGAAGCCGCCGATCAAGTGCGCCAAGCCTGCTGCGGTAACACGGTGGATTTATGCAGTATCGTGAACATTAAATCCGGTAGCTGCTCAGAAAACTGCGGCTTTTGCGCCCAGTCTGCCCATCATCCGGGAAAGGATTCCCCCATATACGGACTCAAATCTCCAGAGGAAATACTGGCACAAGCCAAAGCCGCTGATGCAGCAGGGGCAAAGCGTTTTTGTTTGGTAAGTCAAGGGCGTGGACCGAAATATCAGTCTCCCAAATCCACAGAATTTGAGCAAATTCTGGAAACTGTTCAGCGGATTATTAGCGAAACCAATATTAAGCCCTGTTGTGCTTTAGGCGAAGTGACACCAGAACAGGCACAGGCACTCAAGGAAGCCGGAGTTACCCGCTATAACCATAACTTAGAGGCATCGGAGACCTTTTTCCCAGAAATCGTCACCACTCACCGTTGGCGCGATCGCGTCGAGACGATTAAGCACCTGAAAGCCGCCGGAATTCAAGCCTGTACGGGGGGAATTTTGGGAATGGGAGAAACCTGGGAGGATCGGGTAGATTTAGCCCTAGCCTTGCGGGAATTAGAGGTGGAATCCGTCCCCCTGAACTTGCTGAATCCCCGTCAAGGAACGCCCTTGGGAGAACAGGCAAAACTTGATCCCTACGAAGCACTAAAGGCGATCGCCATTTTCCGGCTGATTTTACCCGAACAGATCATTCGCTATGCTGGCGGACGAGAAGCGGTGATGGGTGAACTCCAAGCCCTAGGATTGAAAGCTGGGATTAATGCCATGTTAATTGGTCATTACCTGACTACCCTAGGACAACCGCCAGAACATGATCATGCCATGTTAGAGTCATTAGGCTTAACCGGAGGCGAAGCACCGCTTCCCGGAGAGCATCAATCCCAGCAAGTATAGAGGGGGAGTTAAGGACGATTCGCGTAAAAGTGTCTGCTCCCCATGAACTCGTTTGGGCTTTAATTGGCTTATTACTGACTATCGGTGGCACCTTTTTAGAAGCCTTCGTGACAAATCCGCCCTGGGATTGGTCAAGCCAAGGAATTCAACCCATTTCCTTAGGCGTTACCTGTCAGATTGGGGCGGTTCTACTTGTTGGGTGTTTAGGCGGAAAAAATGCAGGTGTCCTGTCTCAAATCGCTTATGTGGTTTTAGGTTTAATTTTACCGGTCTTTGACCAAGGCGGGGGGTTAGACTATGTAATAAAACCCATGTTTGGGTATTTATTAGGATTTATTGCGGGAGCTTGGGTGTGTGGTTTTTTAGCATTTCGGATGCCTTTGCGATTAGAATCCCTAGGGTTTAGCTGCTTATGTGGTTTATTCACAATCCATATTTACGGAATAGGCTATTTAACGATTTTTCATCTTATTTTTAATCGGACAAGTATGGATGGTTTATCACTGATGGATGCCATGTTGACATACTCGATTTATCCGTTACCCGGACAGTTAGCCATTGTTTGTGCGGTGACGGTTATGGCGTATACTCTGCGTCATTTATTGTTTTATTAGTCATAAGTTTTGTAAATAAGCCTCAAACCCTGACAAAGGACAATCCCCACCGTTAACTTTAATTGCCCCCACCGACTTAACCATGCCTTTTAGAAAAAATCGTTACTTCTGGGTAATTGCCGCTGTTAGTTTAATTGTGGATCAATTAACTAAATATTTAGTGGTGCAAAATTTTGCCTAAAACGAAAGTTGGTCTCTGATTCACTATAT
>CAZNNK010000275.1:0-7925 GCA_964574085.1 uncultured Coleofasciculus sp. | reverse complement strand
ACATTCTCACCTTGGGCAGTGAATTATGCCAAATCTTGCTTTAATATAAAAAAAGGTATTTTGGCAGTGATCTGCTTACAGGGTTGAGACCAAAGACCCAAACATATGCAGTGACTTGTGCCAAAGCTTGCTATAGTAGTCAAGTGATGCCGGTGTAGCTCAGTGGTAGAGCATTCGATTCGTAATCGAACGGTCAGCGGTTCAAATCCGCTCATCGGCTTAAAGAGACCGTCCATGTTTGGTCTCTACAAAAATGATGTGTCCTAACCGCTATGGCGGTTGCTATATCTCCCCCTCTCCACGTCAGTCTCAACACAGCGCGATCATCTATAGAGTCAAGTATATTAACAATTGGGCGCACGTTGGCAAAGGGCGCACGTCAGTTTTTACCTGCCTTGTTTATCCCCCCTCTAACGGCACAGGTGGCTCATCTAGGGGACGAATAATCGTGGGGGCGGGTTCTTGTTCCGGTTGTTTAAAGATTCCCTCTAACGCCTTTTCTAAACTTTCTGCCATGACAATGCGATTTTCATAGACTACAATCACCCGCGCTAAAATAGGTAGGCTATTGCGTTCAGCTTCCAGGTAAAGCGGTTCGACATACAGCAACGATTGCTCAATCGGAATCACCAACAAATTTCCCTGAATCGCCCGTGAACCCTGACGATTCCACAGTGAGATTTGCTGAGAAATGACTGGATCTTGATTAATTAGAGCTTCAATTTGTTCGGGTCCGTAAATCAGTTCTTGTTTAGGAAACTGATATAAGAGTAATTTGCCATAATTCTCACCATCTGAACGACCCGCTAACCACGCAATTAAATTATTCCGTGCCTTCGGTGTAAAAGGATGCAGGAGAATGAACTCCTCATTCGTAGCCGTTGGCAGTTTCATAATTAGGTAGTAGGGTTCTAGGGGTTGCAACTCCGTGCCGTAAATCTCCTGGGGAATCCGCCATTGGTCTTCCCGGTTGTAAAAGACTTGGGGGTCAGTCATGTGATAGGTGAGTAACCGTTCGGACTGGACACTGAAGATGTCTACCGGATAGCGAATATGACGCCGCAGCGCCTCAGGCATGGTATCTAACGGTTTAAATAAGGTCGGGAAAATCTTGGTCCAGGTTTGAATAATGGGGTCATCGGCGTCTGCCACATAGAATGTCACATTGCCGTTATAGGCATCAATGACGACTTTCACCGAGTTGCGAATGTAGTTAAATGTATTGTCACCGGGGTCGGAATAGGGATAATGTTCGCTGGTCGTGTAGGCGTCAATAATCCAGTACAGATAGGCTTGATCCGTTTCGGTTTCGCCACCCTGAGGATTCACCGTGACAATATACGGGTCGCGATCATAGTACAAGAACGGCGCGATCGCTCGAATCCGTTGGTTGATGTTGCGACGGAATAATACTTTGGTTTCTGGCGTAAAGTTATCCGTAAACAGCATCTTCCAGTCTTTGAGATACTCGGCAAATAACACCCTGCGCCATAGTGAACCAATCTGAACCCCCCCATTGCCATCGTAGGTATTGTAGACATTATCCTCACCACTGGGATAATCGAATTCCCGCACGTTGGTGGGAGTCATCACATAATTTTTCGTCAGTTGTCCGTAGTAAATTCGGGGTGCGCCAATGGGAATACTTTCGCGAATTAGTTGGCTAGACGTGGATAAATCTCCGCCTCTGCCTGGTGCCGTACCTGTACCAATATCTTTCACAAAATAGTTAGGCAATCCGCCACCACCCACCCGATTCACAGGACTCATGGTAAAGCCATAACCGTGGGTGTAGACTAAGTGTTGGTTGACCCAAGTTTGGGCTTGATCGGGAACCGATTCGTAGGATAATTCTCTCGGTGCAATAATCACCTGTTGCTTTTCAATGGTGAAACCGGGTGCGGGTATGTCGAGGGAAATGTCTGTGTCTTGTGCTTCTCGTTCATTGCTCTCTTCTGCCGCAAAGGACGGGGAAACACCTGTGGCTTCTAAGGGGAGCCTGTAGCGGTCAATATCAGCATCTGGAAATTCGTAGTAGAGACGGATACGTTGCAACTGACGATTGGTTTGTAGAATCGGACGAACATCCCAGAGGCGGATATTGCGAATCGTCAACACATTTTCATCTAAATTATCACTGGTGAGTTCGCCTTCGGGGTTAAAGATTTCTACGTTAATACTATCCAGGTCAAAGGCGGCTCGACTCAGTTTGATACTGCGTTCAATATAGGGGCGTTCGCGTTCCAATTCATTCGGCTGTACCCCAAACCGTTGCACGGTTGCGGGAATCAGCCATCCGGCGATCGCGACCATCATCACATACAATCCCAGTAGAGTCAGCGTTCCCTTGCCACTCTTTTGCAGCAACTTAAACCCAATTATCGGTCTGAGGAGTAAAAATAGAGCAAGTCCTAGGGCAACAATGCTCAATCCTGTATTAATCGGTAACTGTGCCTTAACATCGGTATAGCTAGCACCATAGGTAACACCACGAGTGGAATACAATAAGTCATAGCGCGATAGCCAATAATGGAATGCCACCGTCGCCATTGCCAAGGACCCCAACCCATATAAATGATAGAGTTGATGGAGAGAAAATCCCGGAAACTTGCCGTGCGACAGGCTACCGCCAGACACTAAATAGGTTAAGGTGACGGCAATTAAACCAAATAGAAACAATCCGCCTAACCAAAAATCTAACAGTTGTAGGACGGGAAGTTTAAAGACATAGAAACTAATATCTGTACCAAATAAAGGGTCGTTCGCGTTAAACGCCGTGGGTTGGAAATACTGTAAAACTCTGCCCCATTGTCCCGATACCACTAAGGCAAAAACCACTGAAAAAGCAACCGCCATCACCGATAACCAGAACTGGGAATTAATCACCAGTGCGATGACAATAGTCACTAAAGTAATCAGTTTGAGCAGCTGTCCCAGCAACTGTAGCCATACATCTTGTAGGGAACCCCAATCAAAGGCAGAGGGTAAAGGTGGCGTGACACTGGGCAAATTAAAATCGGGTTGCCAAAAGTCAATCGCTGCTGTACCGTAGTGCAACAGCATTATCCCCACCAAGACGTAAAGGCAGAGAACAATAGGCAAGAGTAATCGTAACCTCAGCGCCAAAGAACCCGTTTGCAGGTTGAAGGGGGTGGAATCTTGTGCAGGAGTCTTGGGTATCGTCGGGTTAAGTTGGGTCGTTCCGGGAGGTATCCGACTGGGAGTGACAGCCTGCTTAACCAGGGTGGCGGGATACTTCAGCCGATTAGCGAGAAATAAGTTGCTGAGGAGGAATCCAGCCGATAAGCAGCCCACAAACGCCCACAAACCAAGCTGAGTCCGCAAACGTAACCAGAACGCTGACAAATAGTCAAGCTCAATGAACCAGAAAATTTCCGCAACCAGGTGAGCCAGCAAATCCCAGGCTAGCCACAACCCCAACAGCAGGATGATAACTTTAAAAAGGCGGTTCCCGAAGCGTTTAAACATATTGCTACAGAGCAGCGATAATATAAGTTATTGTAGTCGCCATCAAGCTGAGGACGAATGGCACTGACTTAAGCTGGGTCTGTAGTCGGCACGAAGCGTGCCACCCTTCAGGTTCCAGCTACAAATGGTTAGCAAACAAAATGATGATAATACGAAAAGCTACAGAAGCTGACATTCCTAACATCATAGCAATTGATCATATTGCAGTTGAAGAGGATGATCGAAAACAGCATATAAAAAAATGGGTGCTAGAGGGGAATACGGTAATTGCATTAGATGATGCCGATTTAATTGGTTACGCTGTGCTTGAATACACTTTCTTCTTCCAGGGATTTATCGCAATGTTGATTGTGAAACCGTCAAATCGAAGAAAAGGTGTTGGTACATCTCTAATCTCGCATTTAGAAAGAAATTGTAAAACAAGCAAGTTATTTACTTCAACGAATGAGTCCAATAAACCAATGCAAGAACTAATGGTGAAAATGGAATATCAACCGAGTGGGACTGTATATAATCTTGATGAAGGTGACCCAGAATTATTTTATTTCAAACTCCTTAAAAATGACTGCTAACAAATCTGGCAAGGCACTGGGACGCAGCCACAGCCGCTGCCAGATACGCCCATGCCCCAGTTGTCGCCGTGCCCAGTTCAGCCCACGCTGGAACAGCCCAACGACCGGCTGTCTGGTTGGTACGCACGGCGCTCCAGACGGCAGAAGAGTCCCCACTCGCTGGGGAAATCAGTTGAATGAGGGAGCATCCCATTTTGGAAAAGAGAGAAAGTTTATTCGCGATTTTAACTCGCGAATAATGACTTGACTTAAATATTTTATTGCGAGCGAGTCAAAAGAAATATCTAGTAAGACTTTATTGGTGAAAAACCAAGCGCTAAGTAGTCGGACAAAAGGAAAACAGCCCTGTGTTAATTTTTGTAAATAAGCCTTAAACCCTTACTGTTGCCTGTTGCCTGTTGCCTAATCTCAACCGTTAACTTTATCCGACTAATTATAGCGAGCGAGACGCTCGCACTTCTGCTCTCTTTTGCCTATTGCCTATTGCCTATTGCCTAATTAACGATACCGTGCCGCAACTGCTTGTGCGGCTTGGCGATGCTTTTCCACTAAATCGGGTGGGGAGAGGACTTGAGCGCATCCCATATAACGGTAGACCCAGCGACTGAACTCGTGGAAGGAACGCGGGGGAAGTTTGATCATGTAATCGACGTGAATATATTCACCGTTGCTATCTTTCTTGGCACGAAGTTTTTGATAGGGGTGGCGACATTCACCTTCTAAAATAAAAGTGGTCACTGGGGGGAAAAATCTAACTTTCACCTCTTCTAATAATAACTTTCCCTGCCGTTCTAGTTGTTGGTCACTGGAAGTTCCTAGATAAATACCCCAACCCGTGTTCATCAGCTTTTGTGCTTCCTTGAGACTTTCTCGCTGTTTTTGCTGTCCTCGTCCCTTTGGGTCAATATGATGACAGTAGTCTTTAAACCGATCTAATCGTCCTACCTCTAGATGTTGGTTCTCTGAGTATTCGTAAAGCAGATACCAGGCAATGTCATGGTAAAACAGTTGTAAGGGATAAACCTGGATATAGCCCGTTCGCTGTCCATAGGGTTCCCGATGGCGGTAAAGTTCGACTAACTGACCTTTGGCGATCGCGACTTCTAATGCATCTAAGCAATGAAATAAGGTGTGGCGGTTCTTGCCTTTGGCTTGCGTATGCGGGGGGTCAGTGTAGATGATCGGACGATTCAGATAGGCACGAACCGGGTAAGAGAAGTCGCCGTTACTGTCTAAATCTAATCCCCGCAATCGCTTCTCTAGAATCTGATAAATTTCGCGGATTGTGGGGTCACCTTGGTAAGTTGCTTGGGAATGTAGGGCGTTGAATGCTACTTTTAGTTCCTCCCAACTCATGACACCAGTTCCCAGGTAATATCCCCAACGATACATGCGGCGGTCGAGAATGCCAAACTCTCGCAGGGTTTCTAAGTCTTTGCGGAGAGTGCCAATGGAGGGATAATTGTCAGGGAAGGTGATACCGAGAGACTGGGCAAATTCCCGTTCCTTCCTTTGCAGAGGTTCTAAGGCATTGTGATGCTGACCCTTTTTGGGGGGGTCTAAGGGGTTACACGCGCCGATGCCGGGGTGATGGATTAGGGTAGCGATGAGTAGTAAAATTCGCTCAAATGAGGTGCGATCGGCGTAGGGGTGGAGTTGGGGTTTCTTCGGCATAAATAGGGTTTGCTGCAGGGACTGGTGAGGTGAGGGGGAGATGGGGGAGATTCAGTAGGAGGGCGATCTTGCTCGCTACCCATTCCCAATTTAAATGCATGACAGCTTACAGATAAAAAAAATGGGTTATAAGTAGGTGGACTTTCATTAAAGTTAACGGTTGAGATTAGGCAACAGGCAACAGGCAACAGGCAACAGTAAGGGTTTGAGGCTTGTTAACATTTCTTAGCACAGTGTACAGAATTTATGTCCAGGATAATTCACTGTCGCTGACTAAAGCAAGGAAAAGAAAATATTCATTACATCCGGCTAAAGATTACTTAAACGCTTGGTGAGTCAGTCATCTGATTGTTTGGATGAATCCTTTAAGTTAGTGGCTTTTTAGAGCCGTTCGGATCAGCTTAGGGTTAGCGTAGTTGTTATCCACAGGGAATCAGGAATTGGGTCAAGCGCTTTTCCTCGATTCCCTGACAATTTTACCAATATAGACGATGACATCTTTTTTAATCAGCGCCGGATTGATTTTGGCATTAGTTACTGTGCAATGTCACTCACCGACAAATCCACCCTCTTCTGCAACAGAAGAGACAGATGTCCCTGTGTCAATTTATGAAACGCCCCCTACTCACCAAACAGATCAAACCGTTGAATCGCTATCACCTGAACCTATAGAAACAAGGGGGGAAAATGGAACAGAAAATTTACCCGAATGCGTTAATCGGGATTGCAATTGCAGTGACTTTACTCAACAAAAGGACGCCCAAAGGGTGCTAGAACAGTTTCCCGATGACCCCCACGGGTTGGATAAGAACAATGATGGTGTGGCTTGTGAGAGTTTACTTTAATTGTACTCGATCTTCGAGAAGTAAGTTATAGGGTTCAGGGTTCAGGGTTCAGGGTTCATGGTTCGTTGTTAAAATATACTTCCTGCATTTATACCTGGACATAAATTCTGTCTGCTGTACTAATAAATGTGAAGAAGCCGATTAATCCTTACTGTTCCCTGTTCCCTGTTCCCTGTTCCCTGTTTCCTGTTTCCTGTTCCCTGTTTCCTAATTTCAACCGTTAACGTTAATCAAAGTTCGACTACTTATGATATACATGTCTCGTCGCACGGCTAGAGTGCGGAATGGTTTGGTTTCTCTGTTTAATGGTGGCGTTACGTTGATTATTTTGTTGATTGCGCCATTGGGATTAGCCGCCGTTATTGTGAATACAGGTTTGGTTATGGGTTCATCTTATGCGATCGCGTCTTTGGCTGACGGGGTGATTCGCTGGCTGCATCCAGTTTCCCCAGGGGAGTTGTTGTCTGAGTCTGGGCGAGGTGATTTATTTCGTCAACCGAGACAGGGTTTAATTCGACGCGGGATTTTCCCTAGGAATTAATTGGTGTCGGGGCGGGTTTGACTATTCTTGTGTTTTGCCTCACCTAGATGTCACGAAACCCGCCCTGGTTACGTCTGGAATCGGGTGCATATCAACGCAAGTAGGTTGGGTTCTTGGAACGTAGGCGGAACCTTCTCAAAGAGTAACCCAACGAGAGTCCTTTAGCGTGAACATTAGGTCAAACCTGATCGGCTTCCTCTGGAATTTACCGACCTCCTTTATTTCTTAGACGTTCCACTGGAGGAGTTTCTACGATGCCCCTTATTTTTTACTAAAAATACAATGAGAACGTTATATGTTTCCCAACAAGGCTGTTATGTTTCTCTCCATCGGGAAATGCTTCAGGTTAAACAGGGGGATACGGTTCACGCCCAAGTGCAGTTACCGTTGACCGAACAAATCTTAGTATTTGGTAAATCACAGGTGACGACGCAGGCGATTCGGGCGTGTTTATGGCGGAATATTCCTATCGCTTATTTGTCCCGGATGGGCTATTGTTATGGGCGGCTGATGTCCATTGAACGGGGCTATCGCCAACTTGCCCATTATCAGCAGCAGTTGGTGTTGGGTGAACGGCTGAAAACAGCACGGGCGATTGTGGTGGCGAAGTTGAGGAATTGTCGTATTTTACTGCGGCGACAACGGCGGCGTAATGGTTCTGATAAGTTGGAAAAGGTGTTGCAATGTTTGGATTATTTGGCAATTCAAGCCAGTGAAGCGGATTCCATTGAACGGTTGATGGGGTTTGAGGGGGCTAACAGGTGTAGGTTTTTTATTTTAGGGTGGAGACAAGACAAGGAGGAC
>CAZNNK010000274.1:0-7994 GCA_964574085.1 uncultured Coleofasciculus sp. | reverse complement strand
ATGAGGGAGATGAGGGAGAAGATTCCCAATCAACAATGAACCATGAACCATGAACAATCAACGAATAACAAATGACAAACACCTCCCTTTATCAAGTGGGTGGGAGTCTGCATAAAGATGCTCCTACTTATGTTCAACGACAAGCCGATCGCGAACTGTATCAAGCGCTCAAACAGGGTGAGTTTTGCTATGTTCTCAACTGTCGGCAAATGGGGAAATCTTCGTTATTAGTTCAAACCCACCATCGCTTGCAAGCAGAAGGATTTCAATGTGCCACGATTGATATGACCATGATTGGTTCGGAAACGATTACGCCTGATCAGTGGTATAAGGGATTGGTTCTGGATTTAACTCGCAAACTCAAACTATTTAAAACGGTTAACTTAAAAAAATGGTGGCAAGAGCAAGAGGATATTTCGTTACCGCAGCGATTGACTAAATTTATCGGCGAAATATTGTTAACTCAAGCCCCCGACAAACACATCATTATATTTATCGATGAAATTGATAGTATTTTAAGCTTAAATTTTCCCATTGATGACTTTTTTGCCCTGATTCGGTTTTGTTATAATCAACGGACTCTAGAACCTGACTACAATCGCCTCACTTTTGCCATTTTCGGTGTCGCTACACCCAGCGATTTAATTACCGACAAAAAGCGCACCCCGTTTAATATTGGCAAAGCCATCGAACTGCACGGCTTTCAACTGGACGAAGCCCAACCCTTAGCCCAAGGATTCAGCCAAGAATTTGCTCATCCTCAAGCCATCCTCAAAGAAATATTAGCCTGGACAGGAGGACAACCATTTTTAACCCAGAAGCTGTGTAAACTGGTGCTAGAAGTAGCTCAACAAACCGTCAGTCATGAACTAAAAATTCCTCCTGGTACTGAAGCATTTTGGGTGGAATCCGTGGTACGCGATCGCATCATTCAACATTGGGAGTCTCAGGATGAGCCAGAACACCTCCGTACCATCCGCGATCGCCTGTTGAGAAACGAGCAGCGGGCGAGTCGATTACTGGGTATTTATCAACAAATTTTACAGGGGATTGATATCGCTACTGATGATAGTCGTGAACAGACAGAATTACTTTTATCCGGCTTAGTTGTCAAAGAACAAGGACGATTAAACCTAAAAAATAGAATTTATTCCGCCATTTTTAATCAGCAATGGGTTGAAGTCCAATTCACCCATCTGCGCCCTTACTCTCAAGCCTTAGCTGCTTGGGTGGAATCTCAATTTGCTGATTCATCACGACTCTTGCGGGGACAGGCTTTAAAAGATGCCCAAGCTTGGTCTCAGGGCAAAAGTTTGAGTGACTTAGACTATCAATTCTTAGCCGCCAGCCAAATCTGCGATCGCAATGAAGTACAACAGCAGATAGAAGCCGCACGCATCAAGGAGGTTGAAGCCCGACTCACCGCTGAACGTCAGATAGCGAAAAAGCAGCGATTACTATTAGCAACCTTTGCGGCAATGTTAGTTATCGTCAGTGGATTGGCTGGGGCAATTCTGGTGCAAAACCGCAAGTTAGCGATTAGTGAAATTGAGGCAATTACTACGTCTTCAGAAGCACTATTTGCCCTAGAGCAACGACTAGACGCATTAATCACCGCCCTGCGAGCCAAACATAAATTACAGGCATTAGGTCGAGTGGATACCCAGACAAAAAAATCGGTTGAAAAAGTGCTACGAAAGACAGTGTATGGTGTCAGAGAACATAATCGCCTCTCTGGTCATCACCAGCAAGTTCATGATGTAGACTTTAGTCCCGATGGTTCAATGATTGCCTCAGTCGGTGACGATAAAACGATTAAGCTTTGGCAATATGATGGAACGTTGTTAACCACAATTCAAGCACACAGCGATACAATAAAAAGCGTAGCGTTTAGCCCAGATAGTCAACTCATTGCTTCGGCAAGTAAGGATAAAACGGTAAAACTCTGGCGGCGCGATGGCAGGTTAATTACCACACTGAATGGGCATGAAAATCAAGTTAATAGTGTCACTTTTAGTCCTGATGGTCTCACGCTAGTGTCTGGTAGTGATGATCAAACAATAAGACTTTGGACAATTAATCAGACTTGCATTAGTCCGCTTCTACAGACGATAAATGGTCAACAATCAAAAATCAACAATCCCCAAGAATGCTTTATTTCTAGGATTATCAAAGAACATAACGCAGAAGTTCGCGGTGTAGCCTTTAGTCCCGATAGTCAATACTTTGCCTCTGCCAGTTGGGATAACACCGTTAAAATTTGGACAAATAATGGTATGTTGCTAAAAACTATCAAAGATCATGAGAGTTTGGTAAATTATGTACAATTTAGTCCCAATGGTCAAGTTTTGGCTTCAAGTTATATAGATGGAACAGTCAAACTCTGGCAACCTGATGGGATGTTACTGAGAACGTTAGAAGGACATACGGATGGAGTTTTTGGTTTGGCATTTAGTCCGGATGGTCAAACCCTTGCTTCTGCGAGTTGGGATCAAACCGTTAGACTTTGGCAAACAGATGGAACCGAACTCGCTGTTTTGAAAGGGCATCAAAATGGACTCTGGGCGGTGGCATTTAGCCCCGATGGTCAAATGTTGGCGTCTGCGAGTTTGGATGGTTCAATTAAACTTTGGACGCCGGAAAAAACTTTGTTAACCTTTCTCCAAGGACATCAGGATGCGGTTTGGGGTGTTGACTTTAGTCCGGATAGTCAAACTCTGGTTTCTGGGAGTTGGGATGGTGTGATAAAACTCTGGCGACCTGATGGTCAGGTGTTGAAGTCTTTTGATGGGCATGATGAAGCCGTGTTTGATGTTGCTGTTGCTCCCCCAGTGCAGGCGAATTTCCCCTCCGAAAATGGCATAGTGAAGCAGAAACAAGAGAATCAAGGCAATAGCGAAATCATTGAATCAATGCCAAACAATGAGCTAATTATTGCCTCAGCGAGTGTAGATAAAACGATTAAATTTTGGCAGGGGAATGGAACTTTATTAAAAACGTTACGGGGACATAGCAGCAGCATTTACGGTGTAGAATTTAGCCCAGAGGGTCAGCTACTTGCCTCTGCTAGTAGCGATAATACCATCAAACTTTGGACGCGGGAGGGTAAATTACTCAAAACCTTAACCCAACATCGTGATGTAGTTTATGACGTGGTATTTAGCCCAGATGGTCAATTGCTCGCCTCTGGAAGTAAAGATAAAACGATTAAACTTTGGCAACGGGATGGCACTTTGTTGAACACCTTAACCGGGCATAATGATAGTATTCATGCCTTAGCCTTTAGTCCCGATAGTCAACGCCTTGCGTCTGCGAGTTGGGATAATACGATTAAACTTTGGACAAGGGAGGGCATCTTACTCGCCACTATAGAGGGGCATCGCGATCGCGTCAACGGTATTGCATTTAGTCCCGATGGGCAACTTCTGGCGTCTGCGAGTTTGGATAAGACGGTTAAGCTGTGGCGCAATGACGGTACACTCCTAGTCACCTTAGAAGCTCATGGCGATCGCGTCTATGATGTCACCTTTAGTCCCGATGGTCGCACCCTTGCCTCTGCTAGTGTAGACAAAACGATCATTTTGTGGGATTTAGAGCGTATCATTGACCTGAATCAGGTTTGGGCGTTTGGTTGCGATTGGGTGGAGGACTATCTGCGAACGAATGTTAACGTGAAGGAACAGGGCAAAAAAATTTGTGATAACGTTCGCAATCCTTAACACGAATCGCACGCTCCTGGTATGCTGGTGGGCAATGCCCACCCTACAGTATATTAAGGGTTTTGGTGATCCCAAACTTATCCTTATAGCTATATATTTTTATCAATACAGTGTGGTCATTCAGAACAAAAAATTGATACTTTTATCACTTCTACAATATGGATACTCTGACCAAGCTGGCTAATCGCCATTATTTTGACCAACAACTCGAACAAGAGTGGCATCATTTACATATAGAACAGTCTCCTCTATCCTTAATTTTGTGTGACATTGATTGTTTCCAAACCTACAACAAAATCTATGGCATAGCAGCGGGCGATGAGTGTCTACGACGCATTGCCGATTGCCTACGTCGCTGTGTTAAGCGGACAACAGATATTGTGGCGCGTTATGGGGGAGAAGAATTTGCCATTCTTTTACCTCATACTAATGCCATGGGAGCATTTCAAGTCGCAGAAAAGATGCGAGAAACAGTCAAATCCCTTGCCATTGAATTTAAACCGCCTAACAGTTTTAACTTACCTGCATCTGTTGTCACCGTTAGTTTTGGGGTTGCCAGTCTGGTTGAACCCAATAGTGACATAGATACCTTGATTATGGCGGCAAATCAAGCCCTTTATCTGTCCAAACAGCAAGGACGCGATCGCGTTACCCTAAATTCAGTATGAATTGGCTTTTGTCTGGGGTAGAAAACTGACCGTTAAGTAGTCGGATTTTCATTAACGTTAACGGTTGAGATGAGCGAACAGGAAACAGTAAGGATTTGACGATTATGCACCATCTGCCTCAATGTTAACCCTATAGCAGGTTGACAGTTAAAAAAAAATGTGCATATTTACTCAGCCTCCCCCACTCCTAACAAACCCTTTACAATAAGAAGACAGCTAATTGTTTAGTTTTGTATAGCCAACTCAGGTATAGAACGATATATGGCTGCTGCCGTTTTAATCGAGAACCTAAAAAAATACTATGGGGATGTCGAAGCCGTGAAGGACATCTCCCTAAACGTCGAACCCGGTGAAATTTTTGGCTTACTCGGTCCGAATGGGGCGGGGAAAACCACGACGATTCGCTGTCTGTGTACCTTAAGTAAACCCGACGCGGGTAAGATTGAGGTATCGGGAATTTCTGCGATCGCGAATCCGAGAGCCGTCCGTCGTCGCATCGGTTATGTTGCCCAGGAAGTGGCATTAGACAAGGTGTTGACAGGGCGCGAGTTACTGCAACTTCAAGCGGATTTATATCACCTACCCAGTAGCATTGCCAAAGAGCGGGTCAATACCATGATAGAGGTGTTGGGCTTGCAGGAGTATGCCGACAAAAAGACAGGAACCTACTCCGGCGGAATCCGCAAGCGCCTAGATTTAGCCTCCGGCTTACTCCATAAACCCGATGTGTTAGTTCTCGATGAACCCACCGTGGGACTGGATATCGAGAGTCGGGTGGTGGTGTGGAATTTCCTGCGTCAATTGCAAAACGCGGGTACGACCATATTTATTACCAGCCACTATTTGGAAGAAGTAGATATTTTAGCCGATCGCGTGGCAATTATTGACAAAGGGGTAGTCATTGCCGAAGGTACGCCCTCTCAGTTAAAGGATAACGTAGGAGGCGATCGCATAACCCTCCGCATCCGGGAATTCTCACCCCCAGAAGAAGCCCAAAATGCCAAAGAAAAGCTGGAGGTGTTACCCTTTGTCCAAGAAGTCATTATTAATACGGCACAAGGAAATTCCCTGAACTTGGTCGTCAAACCCCAAAGTGACGCATTGACCAACATTCAGCAATCCTTGAAAGATGCTGGATTACCCATCTTTGGCATTGCCCAATCCCGACCTAGTTTAGATGATGTCTACTTAGCCGCCACGGGTCAAACCTTAATGGATGCTGAACTCGCGGCGGCGGGAACACGAGATGTGAAGGCTGAGAAAAAGCAACGGATGAAGGAATGATGAGATGATGCTCAAATAACGACAAGCCATGACAAACATTGTGGATAGAGAACTAACCCATCAGTGAAATCAGTGTAACTAACCTTTCATGTCCCTACCCCCATCGGTCTAAGAAATCCGTGAAATCAGTGTTTTGACCAATAACAAATAACATTATGAGTGGAACTGTAACACCATCAAAACCGGAAATTAATTGGCAACCTGACGTAGTAAGTCAAGTGCCCGTCAGCGATAAAGCGGGTGTGGGTGAATTTGTCCAAGAAACCTTGGCACTCACTAAACGCCTGTTTATTCAATTGCAACGACGCCCATCTACCTTAATTGCTGGCGTAATTCAACCATTGATGTGGCTGATTCTATTTGGGGCGTTATTTCAAAATGCACCAAAAGGACTCTTTGGCGAAAGCTTATCTTATGCTCAATTCCTGAGTGCAGGTGTCATTGTATTTACCGCCTTCGCAGGTGCGCTGAATTCTGGCTTACCCGTGATGTTTGACCGGGAATTTGGCTTTCTGAATCGCTTACTGGTTGCACCTTTGGCGTCTCGTTTCTCCATTGTTGCTGCATCCGCTATCTATATCGTCGCCCTCAGCTTTATCCAAGCCGTGGTGATTGTCGCCGCCAGTGCAGTGATGGGGGCGGGTTTTCCTAATATAGCCGGACTGGGTGCGATCGCGCTGATTGTTTTCTTGCTGGTTATCGGGATGACAGCATTAAGTTTAGGACTCGCCTTTGTGCTTCCGGGTCATATTGAACTCATTGCTGTCATTTTTGTCACTAACTTACCCCTATTATTTGCCAGCACCGCCCTAGCGCCGCTATCCTTTATGCCCAAATGGTTACAGCTTGTCGCTAGTCTCAATCCCTTAAGTTATGCGATTGAACCCATTCGCTATCTCTACCTCCACGGGGACTGGTCGTTAGGTAGTGTAGTCATGGAAGCACCTTGGGCTTCAATTACATTTGGCGGGGCTGTTTTGGTGTTGTTTGGCTTTGCCACTTTCGCCTTAGTTCTGATTAGTCCATTGCTGCGCCGTCGATTTGCCTAATGGCATTGAAACTTGGCAGTTTGGGAGCGCTAAAACCCTTGATATACCGTAGGGTGGGCAGGGTCCCACCCACTTTAATTTAAAGGGTAAACATACGTTTTCTAGAGGAATTAGCAGCATGGTGGAACTTTGGACAGCGCTAGGCGTTTCTATCCTCAACGATTTACTTTTAAAAGATATTCTCCTGAAACTGGGAAAAGAAGCGTTAGAAGACTATGTAAAAGATTTTTTCAAAGACTGTATTAAAACCGGGGTACAATCTGCCCAACCCGATATCCTGAAAAAAGCCCTCGGTGAGGCTTTACAGCAATTGCTCAAACTCATCGAAGATGAACTCTTAGTTGAATGTGAGTTAACCGAAGCCGAAGTTCGAGACACCTATCAAATACGAATTGGGCGGTTTCTCCAAGACGATGAAGTTAAACCCCTATTAGGAAAAGCCTTTGAAAAAAATTGTCGTGTCATCGACGCTAATCAATTAAGGATAATTTGGGTACAGCGCTATTCCCCCGATATGCCAACTGGGTTTAACTGGGATGGGATTGCCAAGCAATATGTTAAAGATGTGAAACGCATTGTCCGCAATTCGCCAGAGTTAAAGGAACTGTTAGAATTAGAGATTCTCGAATCCATTGAACAACAGGTTCGAGACAATGCCGGAATTTCTCCCGATTTTAATATAACTAAATATCAAGAAGGATTACGGGAACGCTACAGTCATTTAAACCTATCCAGTTTAGACACAACAGGCTGCGCCTATAATGAACTGAAACTTGGGCAGGTTTTTATTCCCCAGAATGTGCGACAAGTTCATCAGGTATTACCCCAAGTCTATGAACTGCCAAAGGAACATCAACGGCGACTGCGAGAGAGTCATCTACTTGACGCGGATGTGTCTCTAGAAGAGTTAACCGAATATAAACAGGTTTATTCTCAACAGCCAATCTGCCCCATTAATGAAATTATTAACGATAAAGATAACTATCCCTATCTGGTAATTCTGGGTGATCCGGGTTCAGGCAAGTCTACCTTGTTGCAATATTTGGCATTAGATTGGGCAAATTCTACCCCCAATGATGCCAGTTTACAGCCGATACCCCTGCTGATTGAATTACGCACCTATATGCGAAATCGCGATGTGGGACAATGTAAGAATTTCCTGGAATTTTTCCATGATAGCAGTGGGATTGTCTGTCATCTGAATCAGCATCAACTGGTAGAACAGTTAAAAGCCGGAAATGCTTTGGTCATGTTTGATGGCTTGGATGAGGTAT
>CAZNNK010000273.1:470-7998 GCA_964574085.1 uncultured Coleofasciculus sp. | reverse complement strand
ATTAACTCCAGGACTGCGGGTTGCTCCTCCTTCGACACGATTCGCCGAGCCAATACCCCTTGGGGGTTCGTATTTGTTGGTTGTCCAGGTTTGGGGGATTCCCTGAGCCTGGACTATTTGGGGGCTGTGGATCAGGGCAAACCCTGGGGCAAATAGCGCCAGTTGTAGCCCCACAGCCAAAGAAAATCGATAAAAAGGACGTCGCTTATGTACCATGACAGTGACAAGGGTGATTAATTCGGATTGGTTCTGACACCCTGAGCTACTGGTTCTTCAGAAATTACGTCTAATTCGACTGAACGGAGAAGTTTGCTCCATGCGGCTTTCAACGTGGGATCATTAGGGCGCTCACGACGCAGTTCCACTAACGTATTCAGCGTGTCATACCACAGTCGTTCATTCGCGTAGATAGACACTCGCTGTTCTGGCGTTGCTTGTTGGAGGCGGCGTGTCAGATTGGGATCGGGTTCCACTCGCTCAAATTTGCCTTCTACATAGACATAACTGGATGGGATATTGTAGTCGCATATCAGCCCTAACTCCCAACTGTATTCCTGACCAACCTCTGGTGGCAAAGTACTACTTTCTAATTTAGGCAGCGTTAAGCTCATGATACCGGGAGCATCAACGACGAATTGGTGTTCATCTCCCTGAGAATCTTGTCCGGTGTAATGGGCAAAGGCGTACTTCGTCGCATAAACTTCCTCACCCTGGGCATCTTTTACGACCAACTGTACTCCCCAAGCTGTGTTTTTCGGTAGATACCACGAGAGAGTAGGATACTCCGCTACGGTTTTGCCGACAGACATAGGAACCAATGCGATCGGAGGTCGATCTTCCTTAATACAAGGTCCTCGCGTACCTCCGCCTTGTCTGTTAATTGCAATCGGGTTGTCGGACTCTCCACTTGGCGGCGTGAATTCCCATTCGGTTGGGATATCACGGCTGAGGGGTGAACCCCCTAACTGGGCTTGTACCCCAGCGGGCACATTAGCCACCAGTCCTAGGGTTAGCGCTAAAGCGACGGTAAAACGGGATGAATGGGTAAACCAAGCCATAATAATTTAGAACTCCTTCTTAATCAGAGTCTTTCAAAGTTTTTGGAAAAATCTGTCTGAGCAGACACTTAACCTTCCTACAAAAGGGATGATAATTGCAGAATTTTCAGGTTTCTCGCCGAATAATTTGCCTGAATAGTTCTATTCTAGCTTGAGATAGGGAGGGAACTGAAACCTGGGATTGGACTCTTGTCTGAATCTTTATGTTCGTTTTTCCCTATCTTGATATTGGTGGTTTTATTCAACAGAACTAGCTCCTGAGTTAGACAACGATTCAGTTAAAGCAGCACTCCGGTTTGGACTTAATTGCTCAGAAACACTTTGTAAGCCAACTGAGCGCAATAACTTGTTCCAGGCAGTTTGCACGTTGCGATCATTGGGAAAATCCCGATGGAGTTCTACCAATGTCTCTAACGTGTCATACCAGAGCAATTCCTTGGCATAGAGCGCCACTCGTTCTTGAGGCGTTGCCTGTTGAATCCGCATTTTTAGCGTTAGACTCGGTTCCACCCGCTTAATCCCGCCCCCCACGACAATATCGGCTGAACGATCCAGGGGATTGCAAACCAATACTAATTGCCAGTAATAAAGCTGATTCGCTTTCAGGGGAGTAAGATGGGCAGAGGTAGGAATCGCTAGACTCATAATTCTGGGCATCTGTGTTTCCCCTGTTGCCAACTGCTCCAAGGAATAGTTAACCCGGTAAACTTCTTCATCATTAGCATCTTTGAGTACAAACTCGACTGCTGATGCTGTTGTTGGTGGCATATACCAGAATAATTTAGGATATTCTGCCAACGTTTTGCCGATCAACGATTCGGGAACTAAGGCAATTGGTGATTGATTCTTCGGGATACACACCTCTGGATTTCGTGTTCCACCAGCTTCTCGATTCACGGGAATCGGCTTTTGCGTTGAACTGTCTGGAGTTCTGAATTCCCACTGAGTCGGTAGTTCAGCACCCAGAGAGGTAGCCCTAACCTGAGTTGGCACTTGAGCGACTAGCTTGGTGGTTAGTCCTAGGGTCAAAGCTATGGTTAAGAATGTTAGGTGTGATAAGCGGGTGAAGCAAGCCATAATTCAGATATATGCTCGTAGAACCGAGTCTTTAGTATATAGATGTTAGAGCAGAAGCCAAGGTTCCAGACCCAGGTTGGTTGTCATCAGACATAATCACCTTTTTTGCTGACAAGCATCTACCGTCAGGGAAATGTTGCTGAAAAGAGTTTGTCGTAAACAAGGATACAAGGGATGCTAGCCCATTTTGGCTCTGACTACAAACCCTGGTTATGTCAGTACCATTGACTTAAGTTGTTAATATTTTAACTTTAGACATGGGAAATCCCGGAACTTTGTTTCCACTCTTATCTAAATCTTCATCACCGTTACAGCCGATTCCCGATTTCTCTGCTTCTATCGCCGGAAAAATTAAATCTTGTGTAAAGGTATAGCCATGCTCACTGGGGTGAAATACACAAATTCATCGAGAACGGGGGATTGGGGATTAGGGAATTCTCCTTTGTATCCTAATACACAAGGGATAGAGAACAGCTAGAGACGTGCCATAGCACGTCTGGAGGCTTATCCGAGTCGAATCATATCTAATCCAACAGACTTCAGCAGTTTGTTCCAAGCCGAAATCACCGCCGGATCGTTCGGGCGATCGCGCTGCAATTTCACCAACGTCTCTAATGCTTCATACCACAGTCGTTCCTTGGCGTAAAGTACCACACGCTCCTTAGGTGGTGCTTGCTGTAAGCGACGGCTTAGGGTTGGGTCAATTGACACTCGCTGGATTGTGCCAGCTATATAAACATCACCGGATGAATCATTGGGGTTACAGATTATTCTTATAGTCCAGTCATAGGTCTGATCCACTTGTAGCGGCAGGGAGCTACCCGTTAATCTCGGTATGGTTAAACTGAGTATACCTGGAGTGCCAACGACTAATTGGGCGTTTTCTCCCTGATAATCGTCTGGGGTGTCATGGGCAAAGGCATACTTGGTTGAATAAATTGCCTGATTATCACTATTGGTTAACCGAAACTCCATTCCCCAAGCCCTTGTCTGGGGTAGATACCAAAAGATGGTGGGATACTCCGCAATTGTCTGTCCCATACCCGAGGCGGGTACTAAGGCGATGGGATAACTGCTCAGACAACCCGCAAACGGTAAATTGCTGCTATCTGGTAGACTTGCATCACCAGGAGGCAATGGCGCGGATTCCCATCGTTCAGGTAACTGAGAACTGATGGAGGCATTACTTAACTGCGCTTGTACCCGAACTGGTTCTTTCAGGCTCAACCCTACTGTTAAAAGTAATGTTACTAAAGCGGTTATGGCAAGTTTGTGCGGGAAAAAACGGATGAGTTTCATCATACATAAAAAACTTTTTTTGTCAAGAAAATCCTTGGATGAAAACGGCTACCAAATAACAAGCAATGTTCAAAGGTGCGATCGCACATTTAGAATATTTCAGATGCCCGCCCGGAGTATCCGCCTAAATGAGGGGGCATTGACACCACCTGAGTATAGATGGCGACGCTGAAATCTAAATCTTGATATAGACTGATCATGATTCCTAATCCTGATTCCTCTGTGTCACCTAAATTGAAATCTTTCCACACCATTCGACCGATTGGGGCGGCTGCCCTACAGGGTATTGCTTTTTGGGGAGAAAAATTGATTGCCATCGATGCCACGAGTGGTTATCTGTTGCAAATCGACCCCCAAACTGACGATACCAAAATTTTGAACTCCTCGCCGGATCTCGATTTTGCGGATGCAACAGGCTTAGCCATCGTGGGGGATACGCTGTGGCTGACGTGGAAAGAAAAGGTGTACTACTGTCAACTGCATGGCGATCTCCAGCTTCAGCATTTCCTAACATTGCCCTACACCGCCAATGGTATTGCCATCAAGGATTCGACGGTTTATATCACCTGTCAAAAAATGGGATATATCCTGATTTACAGTCGGGATACCGGGCGAGAAATCACCCGCTTATATGCCCCCGGAATTGGCATGGAGAACATTACGGTGCGGGATGAGGAACTTTGGGTCTCGGATCAGGAAGAACAAACGGTCTATTGTCTTGATCGCGCCACGGGAAACATTATCTTCAGCGTTCTGACTCCCTTTGAGAATCCCACAGGTTTAACCTTTTACCAAGATCTTCAAACCAATCAGGAGATTCTCTATGTCGCCTATGCTAGCGAAGAACCCTACATCCGCGATAATCCCAACGCCCGACCCAACCACGAACTCCAATATCGCGATCGCACCTTTATTCATCCTCTCTACTTTCACTACAATGCCGAGGAACGCTATGCCCTCTCCAATGGCTATTTAATCGAAATGTCTTACGTGGAGGAACTATCCCCCCTAGACGACGTAGCCCTCCAGGACGTAGAATGGCGCATCGCCTTACCCTCAGAAACCTTACGCCAAAAAATCCGCGCCATTGAACCCGTTGGTATGCCCTTCACCGAAGAAATCCAAGACAATCAGCGGGTGGCGGTGTTTAAATTTGATACCCTCGCCCCCGGAGAACGGCATTTATTTGGCTGGAAGGCGCTTCTGGAAGTCTGGAGTATCAAATATCGGATTACACCCAGAGATTTAGAAGATACGCCAGAGTTGCCACTGGACTTCAAAACCCGCTATTTGGTGGATGATGACGAATTAGCCATGGATACCGAGATCATCCGCCGCGCCGCCCTTGACGCGGCTGGTCGAGAAACGAATTTATTGCGACAAATGTATAGTATTCGCAATTATGTCTATGACCAACTCGCTTATGGAATTAAACCCCATATCGATACCCCAGATGTGGTTTTAGCGCGAGGAATTGGTTCCTGCGGGGAGTATCTTGGTGTTTTGTTAGCCCTATCCCGCCTCAGTGGAATTGCCTGTCGCACTGTGGGTCGTTACAAATGTCCCGCCCACCCCGATCAACGAGACATTCCCTTACAACCTGATTTTAATCATGTTTGGATGGAATTTTACTTACCAGGATTTGGTTGGGTTCCCATGGAATCTAATCCCGATGATACTCGCGAAGGTGGCCCTTACCCGACTCGATTTTTTATGGGACTGGCTTGGTATCATGTAGAAATTGGGAAAGGAATTACGTTTGAAACCCTGACCAGTAAAGGCGTTCCGGTTAATAAGGAAGAGGTTTCCATTGGGGATCTGGCGATTAATCATGTCCGGTTCAGAATTCTCGAAGAATTACCACCGCTGGGGGGATAGTTTTGAGGAATGTAGAGGCGGGTTTGACTATTATCGTTTTGGGTTCATCCCAATATGACTAAACCCGCCCCGACTGATCAGTCCCTGAGTTCAAGACCATGGTTTTGACACCCTGTTTTTTACGAATGACGAATGACAAATGACAAAGGACGAATATGAACGTTATTCCAGCTATTGATTTACTCGAAGGTCGCTGTGTACGGTTATACCAAGGTGACTATGCGCGATCGCAAGTTTATAGTGAAAACCCGGTGGAGGTGGCGAAACAATGGGTTGACCAAGGGGCGAGTCGGTTACATCTAGTGGATTTAGATGGGGCGAAAGCGGGACATCCGGTGAATACCAAGACTATCGAAGCCATTGTCCAAGCGGTATCGGTTCCCGTAGAAGTTGGGGGCGGATTGCGCGACAAGGAAGGAGTTAGTCAACTGCTT
Organism: uncultured Coleofasciculus sp.; assembly: GCA_964574085.1. Lineage (GTDB taxonomy): Bacteria > Cyanobacteriota > Cyanobacteriia > Cyanobacteriales > Coleofasciculaceae > Coleofasciculus. Next base: position 2,252 of record CAZNNK010000273.1, on the reverse strand, counting down.
TCTCTTGGGGTTCAGTATGCGATTCTGGGAACAGCGGCGGTTGAAGATCATCCCTTAGTCGAACACCTGTGTTCTGAGTTTCCCGATCGCATTATTGTTGGTATCGATGCGCGAAATGGTCAGGTCGCCACAAGGGGATGGCTAGAAACCTCAGAAATTACCGCCACTCAACTGGCACAGCAAATGGCGAATTTGGGTGTATCGGCAATTATTTATACAGACATTCACCGGGATGGTACACTCACAGGACCCAATCGCGACGCCTTGCGAGAATTGGCGAATAATGTCTCAATTCCGGTGATTGCGTCTGGGGGTGTCAGTTCGATTACGGACTTATTGAGTTTATTGGCGTTGGAACCCTTAGGCGTGACAGGTGTGATCGTGGGTCGCGCCCTGTATACGGGCGATGTTTCCCTCACAGAAGCCATTCAAGCGGTGGGACAAGGGCGTCTTCAGGATATTCCCCCCGATTTGGGATCGTCTTCATTGGCTTGAGGGAAACAGGGAACAGGGAACAGGAAACTGGGAACTAAGGATAAAGGTGGCGGTTGCCAGGGTAAATAGGAAACAATAGGTAAAGGAGAAACTATTTTTTTCCTAACTGAACCCTGACTCCTCAATAGATCCCAGATGTCTGCCAAAGTTATCCTTACAGTCATCACAGGAAGTCTCAAAGGTAAAAACTTTGAATTTTGCGATCGCACGACTTGTATTCTGGGTCGCGCCAAAGATTGCCATCCTCGACTCCCTAATGATCGGTATCACAAGACTATCTCACGCTATCATTGTCTGCTGGATATCAATCCTCCCGATATCCGTATTCGTGACTTCGGTAGTCTCCATGGCACTTACGTTAATGGTAAGATTATCGGCAAGCGTCACCGATATCAAACGCCAACCGAAGGGGCAAAGATACAGTTTCCAGAGTACGACTTAAAGGATGGCGACGAAATTAAGCTTCGCCATACGATATTGCGCGTCAAGATTGAAGGTGTCAACAACGGTGACGTGAACGCTTCTGGATCACGGAGAATTGGTGTTGATTCACTGGATAAATGTCTCTTCTCCAGTGAAAGTGGGTTAAAACGTGCTTCGACGACTCTAGGATGTGACTCTTATTTACCGAAGATTCGTGATTATACAACACTGAAACGATTAGGTCAAGGGGGGTTAGGAACCGTCTATTTAGCCCATCATGACCGAACCGGGGAATTAGTCGCCCTAAAAATTATGCGATCGCACAACAGGCGTCCGAGTGATGCGATCAGGCAATTCCTGCTGGAGATTGACAAAACCAAAGCCTTACAACACCCTAATATCGTTCGACTCCGGGAATTTGGTTACGATCAGGATTCCTTTTTTTTTACCATGGATTATTGTAATGGTGGCAGTGTTCTGGATTTAATGCAGCAACGCGGCGGCAAATTATCCATCAATGAAGCCATGTCGATTACACTGCAAGTCTTGGATGGGTTGGACTATGCCCACACTATCCAAATACCCGATATTACCCTAGCCCAGAGTGGTAACATTCAAGCCCAAGGATTAGTACACCGTGATCTGAAACCGGGGAATATCTTTCTTGCCAATCTGGGATTAGGGCGTCTTGCCAAAGTTGCTGATTATGGATTAGCCAAGGCGTTTGATTTAGCAGGATTGAGTGGGTTGTCTCGCAGTGGTCAATATGCGGGGAGTCCGGCTTTTATGCCTCGACAACAAGTCCTTGATTTTAAATATGCTAAACCCGACGTTGATATTTGGGCAATAGCGGCGTGTTTGTAC
>CAZNNK010000273.1:0-460 GCA_964574085.1 uncultured Coleofasciculus sp. | reverse complement strand
TGTTTGTACTATATGTTAACGGGCAGATTACCTCGCGATTTTGGTAATCAAGATCCATTCTGGGTTGTATTGCAAACCAAACCTGTACCGATTCGCCAACGAGATGCTGGAATTTCCAAGGGACTAGCAGAGGTGATTGACTTAGCGCTTACCGATAATCCTCAGATATATTTTAAGAGTGCAGCCGCTTTTAAACGGGCGTTGGAAAGTGAATTATGACTGATGTAGAGACTGGAAAAAATTAATAATTAATAGGACTTACGCAAAGCCTCTATGTGTAGGTTGTGTTAGCGTAGCGTAACGCACCTTTGCCACGATACGTGGTGTAGATGCGTAAATCCTGATTAAGTGAAATGAGGGCGCGATCGCCAGGGAAACCCTAGGATAAACCAACAGGATATTAAACTGGAGTTCCCCCCATACAGATGTACTGCACCCAGGCTAAAGCCTTATACCGTAA
>CAZNNK010000272.1:0-8003 GCA_964574085.1 uncultured Coleofasciculus sp. | reverse complement strand
TTTCTGGAGTGGGAACCGGAATAACGACGGGAGATGGAGATGGATTGACCGCCGTTGAGTCTACTGTCGGTGATGCCGCAATTTCCGGAGTGGGAACTGGGATACCAATAGGACTGTTAGAATTCGTCGCCGCTGATGCTGGGGTATCAGGTTTCCCTTCTGCCGCTGGGAGACGGGTGGCTGACGCCGATGGTGTTGCTGCTGTTACTGGGTTGATGGACTCCTCAGACCTCAACTCCGCCAGACTGTCATTTAAGCGGTTCCGTTTGTGTTTTAAATTCTCAACAGCAACGTCTTGTCTCGCCTTGAGCAGGTCATCGACCTGACCCGGAACGGTGACGGATTCACCCGTTTTGAGCTGACCGGATGCGGATACCCCAGTGGAGTTCCGTACCTGATTTGGCTCATCTCCGTAAGATTTGGATACGGATTCAACGGTTTCCCCCGGTTTAGCCTCGTGAACGATACCGTTCACAGTGGGGATTTTTAGCTGTTGTCCAACTGAAAGATCGGCATTGGGTTGGACAGGATTCGACGCCGCGATCGCTTCTGGGGCGACTTTATAGGTTTGCGAGACCTCCCATAGCGTTTGCCCGTCCTGTACATTGTGGTGTACGACCGATGTCGATCGGGCTGGTGATTGGGCTGGGGCTGCCGATTTCGCTCGCGGCAGTTTCGAGAGCTGGTCAGCGTCTGGTTCGCTTTCTGTTGGCACAGACGCAGGCGTTGGCACGCCAACAGGCAAAGTTGTCAGCGTTGGCTCAGAGGCAATGGGTTCCACGGCTAAGGCTTCATCCCCTTGTTGCGGTAACAAGAAGCTGGAAGCTCCCATGGAAATTGCCAATCCGATCATGGCAGCAGACGTCCTAGCTCTGCGGTTGCCTTCGGTCGGAAGGGTTGCGCCGACTGGCGACTTCTCCCCAGAAAGCTTCAATAAAGCCTCAAAGGAGTGGGCGGAGTTGGCTGCACACGAAGGAACCTGTTTAACCTTCTGCGTAAATGTCCGTTTCAAAAACGACCTCCTAGTGTGTGACGAGCACTTAACAGTTCCTAAATGGTTTTCCCAGTCAATGAGGGATCTCACCCTAAAATGTGATTTAGATCACGGACAGTGAACATACTTAGGCAAGAGTACCCTGCTTTTTTAATTTAGACAAGCTGATCTGACTGGATAAATTTCTAGTTGTTGACGATCACCGCTCGATTCACCCTTTATGAAGCCATAACTTGCTGTCTCTGGCAGAATATATTTTCATACTTGATAACCAGACACAGTTGATAGTCGGGCGGTTTTGTCAAGGGTTGTGCATAGAACATACAGACTTGACAGGCTTTTCTCCGGAAGAGGGCTAGAGTTTCAAACCGAACTCTAAAGTTGGTTTGTTGCTTTCTCAGCCTTCCAGACTATCCGGTGATCGCAGGATTTAGCAACCGTATAGAACTCAAGCTCATAGTCTAGCAACCGATAGTTTAGCAGCTAACGATTACAGACCGCACTTTACGTGAATTTTTGGTAAAGAACAACCGTACAGTTTACCCAAGCTTGTCCGGGTTGGGAAAGATGGTGTTGGTGACATCCCCTCTGTTAAAATCGCGCTTTCTCTTGTCTGGATTGGGTTTGAGGCTCTTGGATGCCACCTGCTGAGGATGATTAAAATCTATCAATCCGCCTCGATTGGGCAAGACTCTTCTGTATATAAATTTCTTATCAAAGGAGCGGCTTTTCCGTAGTCTAGATAGCTGAATTCAGCGTCATTAATTTTTTGGCAGAGATAAATGAAGACCATGACCTCTGCACAAAGGGGGTACTTTTAAAATTTTAATTAATTTTAATTAAACACTGATTAGATTAAATAAAGTTATATATACAGTAGTATACATAAATGTAGTATCCCTTGACCCGCTTTAAGGCGTCCAGTCAAGCCCAGTCTCCGGAACTAGCGTTGGCTGAAGGTGGACTTTTCTTGGTTGTTAAATACTAGAACGTTATCAGGAAATGTTTTCCCTAGATCAGGTATCCCAATTGACGCCGCGCTTCAAACAAACCCAAAGCTGCGCTGACGGAAAGATTTAAACTGCGAACACCGGGTTGTGTCATCGGAATAACAACAGTTGCGCCACAACGATTTAAAATAGATGGGGACAATCCTTGGGTTTCGCTGCCAAATAACAGCCAGTCATTCGGTTGAAATTGGAATTGAACATAACTGTATTGCCCAGAAGTGCTGAAACCAATCCATCGCCCTCCCAGCTTTTGGTACACCCGATTAAATGCCTCCAAGGTTTCATGGTAGTGAAACTTGACATAGGGCCAATAGTCAAGTCCGGCTCGCTTGAGGTAGCGATCGCTAATTTCAAACCCCAAGGGTCCAACCAGGTGCAATTCCGTGTCTGTAGCGGCACAGGTACGGGCAACATTGCCTGTATTGGGCGGAATTTGGGGGCAAACTAAGACAACCCTAAGCATAAAACCTCAAATCTCTTGTCAATCCTACCCTAAATACTCAGGGGGACTGAATAAATTGAATCAGACCCATTGGAAATGTTGATAGTATATGTTTTTTTAATATCAGCTTTCGCAGAGAACCTGATTAGATATTTTAATTTTTCGCCCGAACAGGCTTGACAAATTATCCCTGCCAATACTATTCGGTGACGAGGAGCAGGGGGAGCAGGGGGAGCATGGGAAGAATCAATGAAAGTAGAGCTGAGCCGAGCAGTATTGGCATTCCTCCTGATGATCAAGCTGCCAAAACCTGGCATAATTTATCCTCCAGTTCATTTTCCTGTTCCGCCATGTCTTGAATGGCTCTGTTGAGAATTTGCTGCGTGTCAAAGCCCACAGATTGCAGTTGTAACCATTGTCCTGCCGTATTTCCTTGGCGGAGAATTTTTTTCAGGGGCGACAGGAAGCAACTGAAGCCTTTCGCTTTGGCAATAGGTAAAACCTCTTGATAGAGTTCATCAATCCATTGCCGTGCCGAAATCGTTCTGCCATCCTGCCAATGGGTGAGTTTGGCATCTAAGCTAGAACGGGCAACCACCATTTCGTTGGCTTCACAGAGAGCGACTAAATCAGCAGCGCGAGTCGATGTTTTACCCCCGTAGAGAGGATCAAGACGCGAATCATCTAAAAGCTGGGTTAAACGGGCTTCCAGTAAGGCAGTTACCGCCAGCAGGGCAATCGGATCAACGATTAAATCACAAATTCTTAGTTCCAGACGATTTAAATCATAAGGGCGTCGATTACCATTGGGTCGAACAGATGACCAAAGATGGCGCACGTTACACATGGTTCCGGCTTCGAGTTGGGCTTCGGTCCACTCAATAAAATGAGCATGGCTTTCAAATAAGGGTATCTGAGACGGGGTTTGCGGAAAAATCGCCCAGCGTGTGGAGTGATACCCTGTGGCTTGTCCGTCGAGAAAGGGAGACGATGCACTTAACGCCAGATATAAGGGGGCTTCTACTCGTACCAGACGACAGGCTTGCATCAACAGTTCTGGGTCAGAAATGCCCACATTGATATGAACACTAGCCGTGACCACATTACTGCCATAGGTTTGCTCAATGTAGTCATGATAAGGGTTTTGCGGGTCAGAGCGGTAGAAGCGATCGCTCCCCCCTAGAGACAGGGTACTGCCGGGAATCAGGGTATAATTGCCCAGGGTTTTCAGATAAGCGCGGAGTTGCTGGCGCGGACGTACCAAAGCGCATAAGAGGCGGTCATAGCAGCAGAAAGGAGCCGTGGTATATTCGACATTGCGGGTATCGGGTTCCCGCATGAAGCCATCCAATGATGCCACAATCCGATCAGACAGACCGACAATCTCCCCTTGGGGAGTGCCAGTATACATTTCAATTTCAAAGCCTTTCGATAGCAGCACAGTATCTCCTAGAGCTGGGTAGAGCAACCTCTTAACTCTTCAAGTGTATCAGTGGAGAGCGATTGATTATAAATTTTGAATGATTCTAATTAACCGTATGTCAGGTGGGCAATGCCCACCCTACGTCTACGTCTGATGACGATAAACATCATTAGCGGCACGATGGAGGAGAGAGTGACGGTAGATTAATGCCTTCATGTCATCTCCATAGCCACCTCCAATCACCGTAGCGACAGGGTAGCCTGCGGCGATACAGGTGCTGAGTACCTGCATTTCACGGCGGTAAATTCCCGTATCGGTTAAGGCTAGCTTACCAAAGCGATCGCAGGCGTGGGTATCGACTCCAGCATCATAGAGAACCAACTCAGGCTGGACGTCAGACAAAATATCGGGGAGATAGTGGGCTAGGGTTTGTAGGTAAGCATCGTCATCCATGCCCACCGGGAGAGGAATGTCAAGATCACTTTTTTGTTTGGTGGCGGGGAAATTGACCTCACAGTGCATCGAGAAAGTAAAGACAGTGGGGTCATTTTGGAAAATAAACGCCGTACCATCTCCTTGGTGAACATCCAGATCCAGAATGAGGATTTTTTGGACTAATCCCAAAGTCTGGAGGACACGAGTCGCGATCGCCAAATCATTAAAGATACAAAAGCCTGATCCGTAGCTGGGAAATGCATGATGAGTTCCTCCCGCCGTATTACAAGCAATACCATGACTCAGGGCAAGTTGAGCCGTCAGGATTGTCCCCCCAACCGCCGTACAGGTTCGCGTCACCAAGCCGGGACTCCATGGTAATCCAATCCGGCGCTGGGCTTTCGGGTCAAGTGTACCGTTGCAGTAAGCCTGGATGTAGTCAGGGGTGTGGATCAGTTGAATCCATTCTGTGGGTGGGGGGTTGGGAGTGTGGATGTGTTCGGGGGTGACAATCGTATCGGCGAGGAGGAGTTCACAGAGTTTGCCAAATTTGGACATGGGAAAACGATGTCCGGGTGGAAGGGGGGTAACGTAGTCGGAGTGATAGACGATTGGCAGGTTCATGACGGTAGTCAATAGTCAGTCATGAATATTGTCATTGATCCATTCCTCCCCGTTTCATTGATCGCTGTATAGGCTTATTTCTCGCCTCTTTGTAGAATGTCGCTAACATTAAGAGCCTGGAAATAAATTTCCGGAACCTAAAGCTAAAGTAAGCTAAAGCTTACTGGGGAAGCGTCTTAACCCGTTAAAACGGGTTTAAGCTTTTAGCCCGTAGACGCGGAGCGGCTTCTCTTCGAGTACTTGAGTTCAGGGCTTTATTTCAGGGCTTGAGTTCAGGGTTTAATTCTCTTTCAGAAGGAAGAGGCTTAGGGTAATGTAAACCTGACTGGTGTTGCTTACTGAGAATTTTCATAGTTCGCGATCGCGTCTAACATTTTCTCCCTACTACCATAGTACGATTGGATGGTTTCAGCGATTTCCATGGCGCGATCAGACTTCCCCGCAGCCGCTAACTCGCGCACGACTGTATCCAAGGTACTGACTTTTACCCAGAAGTTTTCAATAGTTTTAGCAACGTGAATGGCTTGCTCAAATTCACCCATAGCCGCTAGCGCGATCGCTCGATAACTAGGCTGTTGCATCGTGTCAGCAATTTTCAAGGCTTGTTCATACTGTTTGGCTTCTATTAACTCGTATATAATTGCGGCAAATGCCTTATCTTTAGTCGCGTCATTTCGTAGCGTTTCAGCCATGTTTAGCGCTTGAGTATATTTGCCATTTTTTGCATAATTTAATGTTTTATAAAGCAATTGTTCTTCTTGTCCCCAAATCGCAGATGTTCCTGAATAATAAGAATCTACTCTTCTTGTACCCACTCCACATTCTAATACACCATTTTTTACAACTGGATCAGCAGGGGGTGTTTTTCCAGAAGATTTCGACTCACATAAAATCCTTACAGGTGTTAAGTAATTGGACTCCAGGCTATCTAAATCTAAGAATACACCACTGACAAAGCTGTTAAGGTTCTTTTGCTTAGGAATGGCATAGTTCAAAGCATATAAGGGAGTAGCATGAGTTGAATAGGTATAATTTGAGCCTCCTCTGTTTACATCAAGAAAAAGAATAGAAGGTAAGAACTTATTTTTTTGCATAAAATTATTGCTTTGCTCCAAATCCATTGAATCAATAGTTCGTTTGGCTTGTGCTGTCTTAAGCGTCTTCATCGTAGGCAAGATTAAGCCAAAAATAGCAAAAGCAGCAATGCTAAACTGAAGTGTGATTAAACGCAAAAGACGTAAGAAACGAGGGTTATGTCTAGTGTTTTTACTTCTACTCTGTAGAGATTTAGTAGTCATTTCTCGATGAACTGCATTAAGCTCTAGCAAAGCTGATTTAGCTTGGTGGGCTTGAGAAAAGCGTTTTTCTAGCGCTGGTTCAGTCATCATCTCAAGCCATTTCGCAAAAACATGATTTAAATTAACTTGAATATTTGTCTGAAAGTCCAGTCGCATATCAGATTGCGGTAAATTAGCAGGAGCAATACCTGTCAATAGATGAATTAATGTTGCTCCCAAGGCATAAAGATCACTGGCGGGTACAGCACGTCCCCAGAGTTGTTCTGGTGGTGTATAGCCGCTAGTTCCGACGACAGTAAACGTGACACCTTCAGCTTTAGCTTTATCTTGCACCGCACCAAAATCAACTAGATAGATTTGATTGTTTTTTCCTAAAATTAGGTTACTCGGCTTAATATCGCGATGGATGATAGGGGGACTCAGTTCATGCAAGTCGGTTAAGATAGTCAGAATATCTTCAGCAAAGCAACGGACTTGATGTTCGGGAAAACGCTTACCTTGATCAAGCAAGTGTTGTAACGATTGACCGGGAATATATTCTTGTACTAAGGCAAACCAACGTAATCCAGTACCATCTTCTTCGTCTACTGAAAAATAGTCTAGATAGCGAGGAATCCGGGGATGATTGATGTTTTTGAGAACTTGAGCTTCCCGTTCAAATAATTTGAGATGCTCCCACTGCATCTGGGGACTAAAGGGTAGTAATTTAAGAATGACTAATTGTTGTTTAGATTCGGAGAATAAATCAAACGCTAGCCATGTTTTACGATTCGATCTGTCGCTAACTTTTTCTCGGAGTTGATAGCGTTTATTTAGAATGTATTTTGTTTCGTTCATATTTTTATCTCCTACTTTAATTAAATAAGATTTAATTTATTTGACTTGTTTTTTAAATGATTCTGCTATTATTTTGCAGGTTAGCACTGATGTCACAATAAAAAAAGGAATCATTAAAAACATTAGAATTCCTTCTCCGGCTCGACATTCTTGCATACAAAATCCTATCATTGTACTAAAAAGCATCATAAATGGAATCACGAACGACGCGGTAATTCCTAGGACAATGTATATTTTAATTATCCATGACCAGAATATTTTTAAAGATGGTTTAACCAAAAGTTTATTTCGATCAATGCGACGATGATTTTTATATAAATAGTATCGATTAAGATTATTGAGCGTGGAGATAGCTTGAGACGCACAATTAAATCGCCGCTCCAAATTTGGCTCTGTGAGGGATTCCAGCCAATTCACAAAACCAAGACTTAAACTGACCCTATCGCGAAAATGAATACGTAAATTTTGCTGAGGTAAATCAGCGGGTGCTGTCCCCGTTAATAAATGAATTAATGTAGCGCCCAATGCATATAAATCTGAGGCGGGAACGGCTTTGCCCCAAAATTGTTCGAGGGGGGCATAACCTGCTGTACCGACAACGGTAAACGTGACTCCTTCAACCACGGTGGGGTCAGCGACAGCACCAAAATCAACTAAATAGACAGATGCACCTTCAGCCGCATCGACATCCTCTTGAAAAATTAAATTACTGGGTTTAATATCGCGATGCAGTACAGGTGGATTCAACCCATGTAAGTAGCTCAAAATCTCTAAAACTTGAATCGCAATGGAGCGTACCTGAGCGAGTGTGAAATGCTTCCCCTGATTAAGTAATTGCTGAAGCGATTGACCGGGAATATAATCTTGTACTAAACAAAACCAGCACAACCCTTGACCCATTTGTTCATCTAAGGAAAAATAATCCCGATGTTTCGGGATG
>CAZNNK010000271.1:0-8015 GCA_964574085.1 uncultured Coleofasciculus sp. | reverse complement strand
CAGATGTACTGCACCCAGGCTAAAGCCTTATACCGTAATGGTTTGAACGCTCAAGCCCCTCAAAAATCGTACCCATGTAGCACTTGCCAAAATACCGCGATCGCGGTATTTTGGCAATATGACAAGAGATCGGTTGAAACCCACGCTACATCAAGGTTTCAGCGATTGTACCCATGTAGGGCGGCTAAAAAATCGCGGAAAGCCGCACGGTGAGGCAGTTTTGATTTTTTGGCTGGGGGAACTTCAGTCTAAAGGATGGTTTGTAATCTGGGATAGCGTAGATTCTTTTACTGAAAAACAATACGGTCTACCACCCGCACAACTAATCTATCCTGACCAACTCAATCGCATTTGATTGAAGCCTTAGTCCCAAACTGGCGGATTGCTTTGTTCTGAGTATCTGCTACTTTTTTCACTTACCTATTCACGGAGGTTGAAAATTAATGTAGGCAAGGACAGACATCCGCGATTATCACCTGTTTGAGAAGCACACATCTAGTCTAAACTTCGGAAATAAAGGAAACCTATTGATGCCATTGTTCGCGCATTCGTTGCAAATTCTCACGGACAGTGATTGTTTTCGGATGGTCATCACCCAGCAGGCGTTTACACAACTCTAAGGCTTGTTGATACAAGGGTTCGGCTTCACCATACCTTCCCTGTGATGAGTAGAGATATGCCAGATTGTTGAGACTGCTTGCTACATCAGGATGGTCATCACCCAGCAAACGTTTATTCAACTCTAAGACTTGCACACACAAAAGTTCAGCTTCTGAATCCCTTCCCTGTGATCTGTAGAGATTACCCAGATTGTTGAGACTGGTTGCCACATCAGGATGATCATCACCCAACAAGTGTTTTCTTAAATCTAAGGCTTGCAGATAAAAAGGTTCAGCTTCAGCGTACCTTCCCTGTGATGAGTAGAGTCCTGCCAGATGGTTCATAATGGTTGCCACATGAGGATGGTCATCACCCAGCAGGCGTTTACTTAACTCTAAGGCTTGCTTCAACAAAGGTTTAGCTTCACCATACCTTCCCTGTGAATAGTAGAGATTACCCAGATTGTTCAGACTGATTGCTACATCGGGATGGTCATCTCCTAGCAGGCGTTTATTCAACTCTAAGGCTTTTTGATACAAAGGTTCAGCTTCACTATACCTTCCTTGTGATGAGTAAAGTCCTCCCAGATTATTCAGACTGTATGCCACATCGGGATGGTCATCTCCCAGCAGACGTTTTTTCAACTCTAAGGCTTTTTGATACAAAGGTTCAGCTTCACTATACCTTCCTTGTGATGAGTAAAGATTACCCAGATTATTCAGACTGATTGCTACATCGGGATGGTCATCACCCATCAGGCGTTTTATCAACTCTAAGGCTTGTAGAAACAAAGGTTCAGCTTCACCATACCTTCCCTGTGATTTGTAGAGTAGAGCCAGACTGTTCAGACTAATTGCCACATCAGGATGGTCATCACCCAGCAGACATTTTATCAAGTCTAAGGCTTGTTGAGACAAAGGTTCAGCTTCACTATATCTTCCTTGTGATTTGTAGAGTTCTGCCAGATTTCTAAGACTGCCTGCTACATTGGGATGGTCATCACCCAGCAGACGTTTTGTCAACTCTAAGGCTTGCAGATACAAGGGTTCAGCTTCACCATACCTTCCCTGTGATTTGTAGAGTTCTGCCAGATTATTCAGACTGATTGCTACATTGGGATGGTCATCACCCAGCAGGCGTTTATATAACTCTAAGGCTTGCAGATACAAGGGTTCAGCTTCACTATACCTTCCCTGTGATTTGTAGAGTTTTGCCAGATTGTTCAGACTAATTGCCACATCAGGATGGTCATCACCCAGCAGGTGTTTTCTCAACTCTAAGGCTTGCAGATACAAAGGTTCGGCTTCAGTATACTTTCCCTGTAATTTGTAAAGTACAGCCAGATTATTCAGACTGGCTGCTACATTGGGATGGTCATATCCTAAACGCTCTCTCGTTGCTGATAAACACTGCTTACACCAGGGTAATGCCTGTTTGTAGAGTCCTTGACCTTGATAAAATTGACCTAAGCTACCAAAGGGGTAGATTAAATCTTCATTACTTAACCAATCCTGCTGAGTCGTTGCGGCTTCTGCTAGATGCGGAATTATCGGGGTGGCTAGGACAACATCATCTTTAGTTGGCGTCCAAGGAATCTGCTGTGCCACGATGACCATTCCCAGACCAAACCGTTGTTTAAGTTCATCTGCTTCAGTTAATTCCTTTACCTTCTCGTTCAAGAATTCCCGAATCAATTGATGCAGTTGGTAACTCTCTTTCTCTACCCGTTCTAATAAGCTCCGATTCACTAACTCATCATCCCTAATATCCTCCAACTCTTCGACATCTTCGTCTAACCAGCATAGTTCCACCAAAATCCAGGGGATAGGAGCCAAGGCAAATAAACTCAGAAAACACGCTAACATTTGAGCTTCTTTACTTAATTCCTGCCAACTCAACTCAAACGCCGCCTCAACCCCTAATTGTGCCGTCATATCCAGGTCAGGATTATTTAAAGAACGATGCGTTACCCCCAAACGCTGGCACATTTTCTCTAATGACAAATCCGGCTTACGCCGTAAATACCGCCCCACCAATTCCAATCCCAAGGGTAAATAGCCTAAGTCTTGACATAGACGTTTTACCTGTTCCGGTTCTGCTTCAATCCGTTCAGATCCAATTAATGACACTAACAGGTCAATCGCGGCTGATTCAGTCAGTACATCCAGAGGTCTCATTTGAAAAGATGCCCCCAACTTTTGCCGCCTAGTCGTAATCAACACCTTAAACCGGGATTCCGCAGGTGGTAGATAGGGTTTTATCTGCCGATAATTTCGCACATCATCAAAGATGAATAGGACATCCCCTCTTCGCCAACGCCGCCAGCAGTAAGCCACCTGTTCTTTTAGGTCTAACCCATCCGGTAATTGTAAATCTAATTGGGTTCGGGCAAAACTAACAATCTGAGTGCCTACGAGTCCATCCCCTGCCTGTATCCAGCACAAGCCACCGGGGTAAGTTCCCTGTTCGCGATGATGTAGGGCATACTGTAGAGCTAATTCAGTTTTACCTACGCCTCCCATCCCCGCTACCGCACAAATCGCGATGCGCTCAGTTTGCTGTAATTGTTGATGTAATTGTTCTAGAACGTCCGCGCGTCCCACAAATTCAATCACACCACTACGTCTTATATTGTGAGGACTCTGAGGTGAGAGTTGGTTGAAATGATAATCCTCTTTGTCCCCATGCCACCCTTGATGATGCAAATAGATTGGCGTTTGTTTTTTATTTAATGTACTAAATCGCTGTTTAACTTTTTCAGCGATTGCATCCATATTGGGAGGAAATTCGCCATTAGATTCTTCGGCTAAGGCTTCCATCACGGCTTGGGAAAAGTATCCCGTTTTCTCGCTAGCGTTAACTTTGGCTTGTTCTCCTTCTCGCGTCGCCAATAGAACAAACTGCTGACTTTCGGTTTTTGGCTTACCACTGGGAAATGTCTTGGAGCCTAAATTAGTAGGTCGTCCCTGCGACTCTAAAATATAATTCGCACAGGCATCAATAATACAAACATGATGCTGAATGTTAAAACGATCTGAACTTAAAGAAATCAGTAATGAATCCAAATCCAGATTCTGCCAATTTTGTTTGGTCGCATCAGCACAAAGTAGGCGACGGTTTCGGGTTGAAGTGATTAAACCATGTCCTGCCCAAAATAGATAAAGCAAATCTCCTTTTTTCTCAGACAACCAGTCTGTAATTATGTCAGCAATTTTATGTTCAGTTGCTTCCTCTATCGTCAATTCAGAATGCTCAATGTCTTCTAAGGATGATAAGCATAGCCGAATGTTATCTTTTGGGACTCCGCGAGAGCCAAGCCACTGAGCAAACTTAATCGCATCATCCGCTTGACCACCGACATTCCAGCAACTTTCTTGGTATTTCTCTATACCAACAACTAATGCATAGGTATGTTCAGGTTTGGCGCTCAACTCAATCATGGCAACCGGGGGATAATTGCCTTCCACATTGCCTGATTCGTCCAATAGGCTCCATGCGATCGCGGGAAGGGTTGTTTGCTGTCCACCAATACATCTTGCACCTTGTTGGGGAAAACATTAGATCCAATATAACTAAGGAAGTCCCGCAAGTCATAGATATTCACCCAACTGGGAAAATAATCCGGTAGCGGTTCCCCGTATTCTAAACTGTAGAGGGCATTAATTTCATAGAGGAACGGGGCTTGAGAACCCGCCGTAATCAGTAATTTCACTTGTGGGAGAGGGTGTTGAACCAACAAATCCACACAAGCAATCCCACCTAAACTATGCGCCAATAAGACGACAGGAGGTTCAGCCTGCTCGATTTTAGCTCGGATGAAATCACGGATGCGATCGCCCCGACCTTGATAAAGCAAAATATCACAAGGCGTGGGTGAAACTGAACGAGTAATGATTCCCCGCCGACGCTTAACATAAAATGTACCAATGGGTTGTGCTAACTGAGATAGAGGCTTAACCACCCAATCCCCGATTCCCAACTCCGCCTCTCCTAATGCCAAACTCAGAAGTTTAACCACTTCATCTCTCAATTGAGCATCGGTGAGTAGGGGAGGATACTTGTCCTGTTGCTCACAGTCAAACATCGCCTGAGCTACAATTGCTCTGGCTATGGCGTCACGATACTCCCCCAATTCCTCTGAGGCATTCTGCAATGCTTCATTGTAAGCGTCACTCTGGATAACGGTATCTCGCGCCGATTCAAACACCTCTAGGATTCCTGCTGCATCCAGTTTCGCTTGGAGTTCAGGTGACGGATTAAAACTTTCTACGCGAGAATGTAATTCATCACCAGGTTGTTCCCCAAAAGGATTACCCCCACTCTCATTCCCTGGTTTGAGTGATAATACTTGCAATTCATATAACGGGTTACTGTAGAGTTGTTCCCAAAGGACAATGGAATAATCCTCTTCCTCTTCATCGTCCAGTGCTAGCGTAGCATCATATAAAGGGATAGAAGCACCTTGAGCATTCAGCTTTGTCCCCAACTCATCACCCCATAGACAACGCTCAACCTTCAAATCCGGGCGGTCAAGATGAAGGGTTTTCTCGATAAGTTTGAACGTTTCTTCATATACAGGATTCCGGACTCCGGTACCGTGGACAAACAAAACTGTTGTCATAGTTTGAGTTTGAGGGAGTAAGTGTTTGAAGTTCATTCAGGGCTGTTTCATTATAATTTGATCTCTGGTAGCGCTCACTTCTTTATTGGCATACCCCTACACCCCACACCCCAGCGCCAGACCTAATCCTCGATTCTTATGTCACACTAGATAAGTTCCAAAATTCAGTCGTAGTGACTCATCCTCAGGTTGAGGCAAGATGAGAATAGCTGTCTATCGTTCTGGGAACATTCTTTCCACGAGATTAACGTGATTGAAGTCGAAGTCCATTCCTCTCTACGTGCCTTTCTGCGAGAGCAAGGTCAACCCAACTGGCCCCACCATTTAACCATGGCGCGGCTGGTGGCGCGGGCTTTGCGCTTGGGGCGTTCTGCATTAATTCAAACGGGAAGTCCCCAAGAACCCTATCGTCTGAGTTACTTGGCACCTGCTTTAATCTGGCAGAACCCCGTGATTATTGTGACACCGGTGTCAGTCCAAAAATGGCTACTCCAGGTCGAAATTCCCAGCTTGCAAGAATGGATGGGTACGAATAAGGCGATTCACGTTGGTGATACGTTCCCAGATGAGGATTTTCAAGGACTGCTGATTACCACTCCTGAAGCATGGTTGGCAGACCGTTTAGGAGAGAAAAGGGCGTTTCCTCCAGGTATTCCCACCCTCATAGACCAAGCAGACGATTTAGACAACTGGGTGCGTGATCAACTCAAGTGTACAATTCACCCCCAGGATTGGCATGACCTGATGTTAGCCCATCCGCAACAAACAGATGGGATTCGGGATAGGCGAGTACGGCTAACCAAACGCCTATTTGAGCGTCCGGCAAATCCTTATGATTGCTATCTGTTAGCATCAGACGCACAAGCGGTTCTCCAGGAGTTGTTTGCGGTCTTACAATCAGCAAATGGCGGCGAGTCTGCCTATCTACCACCCGCCTGGAAACGGTTTTGGCAATGCTGGCAATCATCCAATCAGTTTACCTGGGCAGCAATTGAGCGATCGCAGGGTCAGTTTTCCCTGTATTGTGAACCCACAGAAGTGGCAACAGCCCTGAACTCCATCTGGTCAGAACAACCGATAGTTTTAATGGGCGCGGCGCTAGATTTGGAGGCGTCGGCTGAGGTTTACCGTCAACAACTGGGTTTAGGAGAGTTAACCTGCTTAAAATTCTCGCCTGACCGCCATAGTAAACTGATTCAGCTTTATTTACCCGATGGACTACCGATGCCCAATACGCCCCGGTTCCGCCATGCCTTGTTTCAACAAGTGCGAACCCTTTTAGGCGCAACCTATCCGATGAAAACCCCGATCGTCATTTTAGTCGGGGATGTTCCCCTGAAAACCCAGTTAGGGGCAGTGTTAGCCGCTGAATTGGGTTCCCGTGTTCAGGTGGAAACGACCCAGTTAGAGGCAAATGGTATTCTCGTCTGTGGTTGGGACTTCTGGCGCTCTCAGCAGCACTGTTTACCCTCCCCCCAATTGCTAATTATTGCCACGTTACCCCTACCCTCTCTAGAATATCCCTGGGTGGCAGGTAAAGTGGCGTATTACAAACAGCGACGGTTAGATTGGTTTCGCTTGTATCTCTTACCCGCCGCGTTGCGAGAATTACAACGGGCAGTTGCACCCGTGCGCGAGAGTCAGGGGATTGTTGCCCTCTTAGACAATCGGGTGAACCATCGCAGTTACGGGACTCAAGTCCTATCCGCGTTGAGTCCCTTTGCCCAGATTAGTTATGTGGATGACGGTTGGTTGGAATAAGCTGGGGTTGCATTTAGGGAACAGGGAACAGGGAATACACAATTTAAATGCCCATCAGCTTAAACCATAAGCCATTCATGTTGCCAGGATTACCTGATTAGAATTTTGCCCAAATTTGGCTAAAGTAAAGATTAGCATTTTCTGTAACGCTATAAAATTTTAGGATAATCGCTGTGGCTTTTAAAATCGGTTTACTGGGGCTGGGAACAGTTGGGACGGGAACAGTCAAAATTTTACAAGACCCCACAGGTCGCAATCCCTTGCTGCGAGCGATTGACATTCATCGAGTCGGTGTGCGATCGCTGGATAAACCCCGATCCGTGAAGGTGTCGCCTGAAGTGATGACGACGGACTTGGAGTCGATTGTCACTGACCCAGAGATTGATATTATCGTCGAATTACTCGGAGGATTAGAACCCGCGCGATCGCTAATTCTCAAAGCCATTGCCCACTCTAAGCATATTGTCACCGCCAATAAAGCCGTCATCGCCCGCTATGGGGCAGAAATTTTCACCGCTGCCGAAGAAAAAGGCGTCTATGTTCTCCTAGAAGCGGCGGTGGGGGGCGGTATCCCAGTGATTCAACCCCTGAAACAGTCCTTAGGCGTCAATCAAATTCACAGCATTACCGGGATTGTCAACGGCACCACCAATTACATTCTCACCCGCATGGAAAGCGAGGGCGGAGAATTTGCCGATATTCTGGCAGATGCCCAAAAATTAGGCTATGCCGAAGCTGATCCCACCGCCGATGTGGAAGGGTTAGACGCCGCTGATAAAATTGCCATCCTTGCCTCCTTAGCCTTTGCCGGACGGATTAAGTTAGACGATGTTCACTGTGAAGGAATTCGCCAAGTCAGCGCCGCCGATATCGCCTACGCCCAGAACTTAGGGTTTGTGATTAAACTCCTGGCGGTAGCTAAGCGAGAGGCGAGGGTTTCCACCAGTGAACCCGAATCAGACATGCTACAGATTAGAGTACACCCAACTCTGGTTCCCCAAGCCCATCCCCTGGCGAGTATTCATGGGGTTTA
>CAZNNK010000270.1:0-8029 GCA_964574085.1 uncultured Coleofasciculus sp. | reverse complement strand
CCGTTCTCACCACCGCTTCATTCGCTTCTACCAGTAAACGTACCATTTCTGAGGCTTCCGGAACCCCACGGGTTTCTGGAATCGAAGAGAGTTCGGCAAATTCGCTATAACTACCGGGCGCTGGATAGCCAATGGTACGAATCCGTTCAGCAATATCATCCACCGCTACCGCTAATTCAGTGTACTCCGTCTCAAACATGTTATGCAGCGAGTGGAACATCGGTCCGGTTACGTTCCAATGGAAGTAGTGTGTCTTTAGGTAAAGAGTATAGGTGTCTGCTAGCAGGCGAGACAGTCCTTCGGCAATCTCTTTACGGTCTTGTTCTGAAATACCAATATTGACAGGTGCAGATTTATCAGCCGTTTGCATAGTGATCTCCTAATTTGATCCAACAATAACGTTAACAGAAAAGCTGATTGAGTTCTTTATTTCACAGAGTTTAGCAGAAAGCAAGATGTGAGTTCAGTTGCTCAAGGCATCTGCAAGTCCTTTTTACATACCAACTATCTATCTTAAACAATTCACGATCTGTTACAGATCATCCTAAAGTATGAACTGTTCTCACTCAACAAAAATGACGCTTGTCAGGCTAAATGTCGCATTAAGACAGCACGAGGGGCGCGGCGAACCCGGCATTTAATCGTTCCTTTACCTAGGCGCTGATGTGCCTCAAATCGATGACACCCAGAGAAGCCGTAATACTCTCCATCAACTTCGAGTACATCAATGGGTTCTTTTAATCCCTCTTCCTGAATGGACTTCATCAACTCCAGTACCTTTTCGGCGTCGTTTTCGCGGGGAAGGGGACGGCGGATTTGCTGTAGCGGAATTTCTCGAATCTCAACCATTGTGCCAAGTAACACCTCTGCTCTTCATGCTTACTACTAAATCATACTCGTTATGAGTTTAACTTGCAACAGGAAAATGGGGGAGAGGATTACCAATCAACAATCAACAATTACTTTTGAATCTGCGACAGATCCATATTGCCAAAATTGACAACAAAAGCAACATTAAGATTTTCCAGAGACTGAACCAACCAAAAAATGTCATTAATCGTTTGACGTTCGTAGTGATTAAATAAAATCGAAAATCGCTTTTCTAAATCGGGTTTAACTTTGCTACAGAGGAGGATCACTTTCAGTAATAATCCCGTTGTCCGAATTGACCCCATGTTAGAAATTAAATCGATAAAGACATAGTGATTGGGATGCTGAGGACTACTGACTAAGAAACTCAATAACTGACTACAGGTTCTCAGCAGTAAAAAGTCGTTTATTTGCTTCGAGTCGCTATCTGGCAACGTATTTTTGAGGTGTTGCGCCAAACGTTGATTAAATTGATGTTTACCATAAGCAGGTTCAATTGCCGCTGTTAAGTATTCATATAAATCGGCTTTAAACGCCCGATAAGAGGGGGTTTGATTACTTTGCTTGAGAAAACTTTGAGCTAAGTCTCGGTAGGAGTAAGATCCTTCAACTTTGCCCATAAATTGCTTCAGGGCGAAATAGAGTTCGCGATCGCTTAATAACGTCGGGTTGGGTACAGGTTTGATCAGCGTGGTGTTTGAAGTTTGGGTTTTGCTGGATGCGAGTCGCACTCGCCGGATCAAATACGTGACATATTGAGAGAGATTCATTTCCAATTGCCACTGACGCTGAGTTTGAATGTGGCGGATGGTTTGCTGATGTTCGTAGGAACTATCTGAACTTAGCAAAGCGTGGGTGTATAAATAAGGGTATCGACACATCAATTGTCCTAGGGCGGGATTGGAGTCTTGGCGATCCACATCGGCAGTTTGATCAACAACGTTGACCAAGCGTTTTAGGGTTTGAAAGTCTTCACTTTGAGTAAAGACTCGCAAGAGTTCTCGCAATCGCTGGGATAGTCCCGACGTCGCCCTAATTGTTCCCGATTGAAAGGGTTTTTCAAATAATGCCACTAATTGCGCGATCGCCTGATCGTGGTTGCTTTGTATTTGCCAACGGTTGATCAGGATATGGCAACACCGATTGAGAATATGGGTAAAGTTTTGATGGCTGGGATTAGCGAGGATAATTCGGTGGAAGGCAGCGATAATGTCGGGTTCGGGGTAGTTTTTCGCGATAATCAATAGTTGTTCAAATCGTTCGATGAGTTGCTGAGGGGATTCTCGTTGTACCCAATAGAGTAAATGATCATATAATATCTGCTCGTCGGCACTCAAGGAACGCGGCGGAGACGTTGGTAAGAATTCTGGCGGCGTAGGTTTGGGAGAGGGGTTTCTTGTCGATGTTGTATCCAATTGTTTCTGAGAGTGGCGGTTTCCCCGATAAGAACCAGCGATAACCTGCTGACGACTAGCATGTAGGAATTGGTAGTCCTTTTGATTTAAGCGTTTCCCTTTTGCCCAAACTGAGGCTTGTTGTAATTGGTTTCGGTTCAACAAATAAGACGAATCCTGACACCCACTGGCAAACCAAGCCATCATCGCCGAGTGATACGGGCGCAGATTATTCAAGACATTGGTTACCCAATCCTGATTAAAGATAGAGGCGTAGATGCGGTTATAGACTCTCAAAACAGGCTGGGCGTAGTTTTCCCCAATTGGCTGTTTCACAACCAATCCTGATAGGCGCAATTCCCGTTGTTCTGGACTATTATCGGCGGGGATTTCTCCCTGATCGAGAATTTGCTGGTAAAGTGTTAAAAGTTGACGGGTACTGCCACGGTTGGGTAATAGGCGATCGCGAATGGTTTTTAGGTGTTCGGGTTCATCCTTGGCTTCCCAGTTATCAATGATGTGCGATCGCACCAACTGTTCAATCCACACGCTAATTTGGGATTTATCTTGGGGAATCTTCGTGGGTAACCAGAGTTCGGCTTGGTGCAAGACAATCTGACACAGCTTTTGGGTGAGAAACGGTTTACCCCCTGTCCAGGTTAATATTTCTTGGATGATGGCGGGAGAATAGTTAACATGGGCGGCTAATCCTTGGGCTAAGGGTAAACATTCATTTAATTGAAACCCTGTCAGTTCAATTGCCCGACCAATATTAAACGGGGTGCTATGTTTAGCTTGAATTAACTCCGAGGGAGTCGCAACACCCAACAGGGCAAATGTGAGGCGTTGGTAGGCGGGATTATCGGCACGACTATCATAACAGGCACGAATCGCGGCTAAAAAGTCATCGACGCGAAAGTTTAAGCTGACAACCGTATCAATTTCATCAATAAAAATAACAATCGGTTGCGGAATCGCCGGAAGGAGGATACGTTCAATAAACTCACTGAAGCGTTGTACGGGCGAAAGGAAATCGCGATCGCGCCACCATCGACGTAAGTTAAATCGTTGGGTCAGATTGAAACTAATCACCAAGCGACGGACTAAGCCAGCATACCATTGCTCTGGGGTGAGATGTTGGCATCCAATCTTCGTCAAGTCAATCGCCGCACAAGCAAATCCTGCATCTTCTAAGCGGTGCATGGTTTGCACCCGCAAGCTAGATTTCCCCATCTGTCGAGAGTTGAGGACATAGCAGAAATCCCCAGCCCTTAACCCATCATAAAGTTCAACATCGGCTTGTCGCCACACATAGGTGGGAGAATCAGCGGGGAGGCATCCGCCAAATTGGTAGTTATAGGCTAAGGTGGTAGTCATATTCAAGACCCTGACGAAACGCTGCATCGGTAGGAAACCGGGTAGAGCGAAGTAATAAAAAAGGGGTTACACCCCTCAGCGTAAACGATTTTTAAGTCGCTATAGTAACTCTTTCCGAGTCTTGCCGACAACATTCCACCCTAGATCATGCCCTCAAACCCTTACTGTTCCCTGTTAAGAGTTCCCTAATCTCAACCGTTAACTTTAATTGTGTCCACCCACTTAGTAAGTAGGCAAGAATGAAAAAAAGTGAAAGAATAATAAAGC
This sequence comes from uncultured Coleofasciculus sp., assembly GCA_964574085.1. Lineage (GTDB taxonomy): Bacteria > Cyanobacteriota > Cyanobacteriia > Cyanobacteriales > Coleofasciculaceae > Coleofasciculus. The sequence continues at coordinate 4,121 of CAZNNK010000270.1, read as the reverse complement.
ATGGGTATTACGCCAATAAATCATCAACCGCCACACTAAACCCCTCTAAAACCTGATGCGTCTTAACAACACCACCCTGATTAAATAAAACTTGTTGCTGTTGTGTAATCACCAAAACCCACTGACTCTCAGGAAACACTAACCAAACTTCCTGACACCCCGATCGCAGATACTCTTTGACCTTACTAAAAGCCTCTTCCGCCCCATCTGTCGGCGAAATAATCTCAGCAATTAAGGGGAAACTCTGGGATAAAACCGTAAAATCGCCAAATTGTTCCACCAGTTCTGGAGTGAGATAAGAGACATCAGGACGACGCCCTCGTTCTCCTGTCCAACAAGGGGTTTCCGTGTAAACGTCTCCGCCTAGGCTCTGATCCTCTTGATAATTCCCCCAATATCGAGCTAATCGGGCTTGAATTCGACCATGTTTGGCTGTCATTCCTTGCTTCTCCACCAACTGACCATCTACCCATTCTGTATGGTCAGGGGGATTCAGCAAATAGTCTTCGACAGAGAAAACTGGAGACTCAACCTGAGAGTCCTGGGACTTCGCGATCGCGTATGCCATAGTTATCCATCATCCGTATTTTCAGTTATCCCTAACAAAGGACAAATGATATCAATTCCGTATACATATTCATCCTTTGTTAATAGAGAACTAACGTTTCAGTGTAATCAGTGTAACTAATCTTTCATCCCCCCACCCCCATCTCTCCAATAAATCCGTGAAATCAGTGTTTTGACCATTAAACCAACATTTCCTGCGCCCGCTTAATATTTTTACGAACCGATTCGGCTGACGTATGCAGGGCGGCGCGTTCGGTATCCGTGAGATCAATTTCCACAACTTTTTCCACACCCCGACACCCTAACCGTATGGGAACACCAATAAAAATATCCTTTAAACCATATTCCCCGTCTAGGTAGGACGACACGGGCAAAAGTCGCGACTGATTATGTAAAATGGCTTCCACCATCGCGCAAGTCGAGGACGCAGGCGCTGAATACGCCCCCCCAGTTTTCATCAGATTCACAATTTCTGCGCCACCATGACGAGTTCGATCCACTAAACGATCAACTGTTTCCTCATCCATCAGTTCAGTAATCGGAATCCCTCGCACTGTGGAGTAGCGGGGTAAGGGTACCATTAAATCGCCATGACCCCCTAAGACTAACCCACTGACATCCGCAATCGATACCCCTAATTCCATCGCAATAAAGGTTTGGAAACGGGCAGAATCCAGCATTCCCGCCATTCCCATCACCCGTGACGCGGGTAATCCTAATATTTGCCAGACCAAGTAGGTCATCACGTCCAGGGGATTTGTGACAATAATATACAAGGCATCCGGCGATCGCGCGATCGCTTTTTCCGCCACCTCAACCGCAATCCTGGCATTAATTTTGAGTAAATCATCTCGATTCATCCCCGGTTTACGGGGTAAACCCGCCGTGATGATCACCACATCCGACCCGGTGGTATCCATATAGTCATTGGTGCCAATAATCTCGCGATTGTGACAATCCATTCCCTGTGCCTGCATTAAATCCAGGGCAATACCTTGGGGAATACCGGGAACAATGTCTAAAAGTACCACATTTGCCAAATTGCGTTGGGCAATCCGGTGCGCCAAGGTGCTACCGACGTGACCCGCACCAATGACGGTGACGCGGTGATCATTGCAAGCGATAGGTAAATTCGAGGAAGATGCCATGGCTATAGATCGATTCTGCGATCGCGACTAGACTACAGGCGTGGCACAGCTAACATGGCGCAATTTTACAGCTTTTTTGGGCGCAAGCCTGGATTTTTGACCAGGCTAATGGATCAAATTAGGCGTGTCACGCTACTACTTTAGCTAGTGACTTCGAGTTGGTCGAGACGAAACCAAATGTTCGGGGTGGGTACATAAAACTTGACAAAGGCATAGTCACCCCGGATATCGACCACTTCCCCATCACTTTCAAAAATATAAGGAGGAAAGCGAGTATCACTGGCTGTAGCTTCCACACTATTATCCAACGTTTCGCGATTTACGCGCACTAATGCGCCTTTTTTGAGTTTGCCTGCCATTACTTATCCCTAATATCGATATGAGTAAACGCTTTCCAGCCATTATCCCTCATAATTAACCTCTGAGTGTAGCGGCAACTGGCTTGCACTAAATACTGCCGTTCGTCGTTCGTAGTTGCGCTTGTAGTTGCGCTTTAGCGCCATAAACTGAACACAGCCACCATTAACCCTATTTAAAATAATAGTTAAACCCGCACCCCCCCATAAAAATCCAGCGCCGTGAACCCCATCAACCTCGACCCAATCATCGCTGCAATCAGCGCGATCGCACGTCCAGCCGCCCCGCTACTCAAAAATAAGCTGGAACGGGACGAAACCGTCATCAAACTCCTGAAAAAATTTAAACTCGATCCCGAACATCCCCATCCTGACTTTACCAGCATTTATCAATACGCCTTTGTCGAATATGGTATCGGCAAACCCAAGCCAATCCTCGAACTATTTCGCCAAAAAGAGATTCAACAGGCTTTTCGCCAAGCCTTCGATCGCAATAACCCCTCCATTCTCCTGCAACAAGGGGAAGCCTTTCTCGACGGATACGCCTTGGGGGATGAAATCCGAGAATTAAGAATTGACCCCAAGCGCGAATTTGCCGCCTTTGCTACCGTATTCATTCAAGTCGCCAAGCGATCGCGTACTCCAGCAGACGTTCTCACCAACCAGAAAATCGACTCATTACACAAATCGATGAGAACCCTGCATGAACGGTTGGATAGACTCCCCACCTTAACCGGAATTCGTACCGAGATAGCGCGGTTGGCGGCACAGGAATCTCTATTATCAGCCCAGGAATCATCAACTGAAATCTCCTGTCGGGCGTTTGGTTTAGCCCAACAAATGAAAGGCTGGTTTGAAACCTTGGGCTATGACTTTGAACCCTATCAAGTTTGGGACAATGCTTATGTTGAATGGATTGTCAACATTCCCGCCCGACGCGGATATGACCGGATTTTGGTCAGGGGAATTGAGGGAGAAGCGGGAATTCGGGATGTTACCGCCTTGCGAGAATCAGTGGATACTCAACGAACCGATGAAGGCTGGTTAGTCACCCCACGCCGCATCAGTCGCGCCGCCCGTGATGCGGTGGAAACACGGGAAAATCGCGATTTATTTTGTTACACCTTTGATGAATTATTGGATGAATACGCAGATTTCCGGGACTATTTGGACTGGTTAGAAACAGAGGTAAAACGGCGCGAGATTGATCAAAAGTATGTGCCGTTAGCTTGCAGCAAAGCAGAGATTGATCCGATTACTCAGCGTCAGATTGCCGTGAGTCGTTACGATGAACGCGATGGCTGGATTGATGGGTATATTGACCTCTGGTTAGATGACCCGACAAAAGAGCATATCTCAATTTTAGGAGAATTTGGCACAGGTAAAACCTGGTTTGCCTTCCACTATGCCTGGATAGCATTACAACGGTATCAGGAAGCCAAAAAACGCGGCGTTTCCCGTCCTCGCTTACCCTTAGTGATTACCCTGCGTGACTATGCCAAAGCCGTTGATGTGGAGAATGTTCTCGCGGGTTTCTTTTTTAGTCAGCATAACATTCGCCTGAATAGCAAAGTTTTTGATCAACTCAATCGCATGGGTAAATTGCTGCTAATTTTCGATGGCTTTGACGAAATGGCAGCTAAGGTTGATCGCCAGCAAATGATTAACAACTTCTGGGAATTGGCGAAGGTAGTTGTACCGGGAAGCAAAGTTATTTTAACCTGTCGCACTGAACATTTTCCCGAAGCAAAAGAAGGACGAGCGTTGCTGAATGCGGAATTGCAAGCCTCGACTGCGAATTTGACCGGGGAAACGCCTCAGTTTGAGGTGTTGGAATTGGAGAAGTTTGAGGATGACCAAATCCGTCAGGTTTTATCGTTTCAAGCTCAACCTGCCACAGTTGAAAAGGTGATGGAAAATCCGCCGTTATTGGATTTAGCCCGTCGTCCAGTCATGACGGATTTGATAGTGGAAGCCTTACCAGATATTGAAGCAGGTAAACCCTGTAGCTTAGACACCGCTGACGCGGCCGACGTCGCGTGGGGGGGTG